>CAJPUS010000098.1 GCA_905380995.1 uncultured Flavobacteriaceae bacterium | reverse complement strand
CTATAATCTGTCTCACTATTTAGAGGAGCTCGGGTGTAAAGTAGTTACAAAGAGAAATGACATGTTTGATATAAATGAAATAAAAGAATATGATGGAATATTAATTTCTCCAGGGCCAGGCATTCCTGACGAAGCTGGAATGACAAAGGAAGTCATTAAAAAGTATTTTAAAGATAAAAATATTTTAGGGGTTTGCCTTGGTCAGCAAGCTATAGCTGAAGTTTTCGGGGGAAAGATTGAAAATATGGAAGAAGTTTATCATGGTGTTGCAAGTAAAATTAACTGCAAGAAAAATGATGAAATTTTTAATAATATTCCAGAGTCCATTGAAGTAGGAAGATACCACTCTTGGATTGTGAAAAAACCAATACCAAAGGAACTTGTAATAACATCTGAGGATGAAAATAATCAAGTTATGTCATTGAGACATGTTAACTATCCTATTCGTGGTGTTCAGTTTCATCCAGAGTCAATTTTGACTCCATACGGAAAGACTATAATTAAAAATTGGATAAAAACACTATGAAGGAAATTCTAAATAGATTGATTAAATATAAAACCCTGAGTGAGGTTGAATCAAGAGACATTCTGATTAAGATATCTCATGGTGAGTTAAATAATAGTCAAATATCATCTTTTCTCACAGTTTACATGATGAGAAATATAACTCTAAAAGAACTTAAGGGTTTTAAAGATGCATTAATTGAACTTTGTATAAAAGTTGATTTAAAAGAATTTGATACAATTGATTTATGCGGAACCGGAGGAGATGGAAAGGATACTTTTAATATTTCAACTTTGGCTTCTTTTGTAACTGCTGGGTCTGGATGTAAGGTTGCAAAGCATGGAAATTATGGTGTTTCCTCTGGATGTGGTTCAAGTAATGTGTTGGAATCCTTAGGTATAAAGTTTACTAATGATTATGATATTTTAAAAAAAGCAATAGATAAATCTGGGATATGTTTTCTTCATGCTCCCTTGTTTCATCCTGCAATGAAAAATGTTGCACCAATCAGAAAAGAGCTTGGTATAAAGACTTTCTTCAATATGTTAGGTCCACTAGTAAACCCTTCGATGCCCAAGAAACAAATTGTTGGTGTTTTTAATCTTGAGTTAGCAAGAATATATAATTACCTACTTCAAAAAACTGATAAAAAGTACAGTATTATATACTCATTGGATGGATATGATGAAATATCATTAACAACCGATACAAAAATATATTCTAATAGCTTTGAAAAAAATTATTCATCAAAGGAATTTGGATTAGAGAATATTAAACCAGATGAAATCAGGGGTGGAGTTGATATACCTTCATCCTCTAAAATATTTATGAATGTCCTAAATGGAACTGGATCAGAAAGCCAAAATAATGTTGTGTGTGCTAATGCAGCCGTTGCTATTTCAACTTCTAAAAGTATTAGTATTCCAGAAGGATTTAAAGCTGCAAAAGAATCATTAAAATCTGGTAAAGCGTTAGATTCCTTCAACAAATTAAAAGAAATAATGAAATGAAAATTTTAGATAAGATTGTTGAAGATAAAAAAAAGGAGTTAAAGCATTTAACTTCTAAAATTCCAGTATCATTATTAGAAAAAAGAGGTTTATTCTCAAGAAAATCTGTTTCTTTAAAAAATTCAATCTTAAATAGTCCAAGTGGTATAATTTGTGAGTTTAAAAGAAAATCTCCATCAAATAATAATATTAATTACGAAATAAGTATTGCAGATGTTATCAAAGGATACCAAAATGCAGGAGCTGTTGGAGTATCGATTTTAACAAACAAAAAATATTTTGATGGTGACATTAGTGACATAATTGAAACAAGAAATATTTTGGATATACCAATTCTTAGAAAAGAATTTATAGTCAGTGAATACCAAGTAATTGAGGCAAAATCTATTGGATCTGATGCAATATTACTTATTGCATCTATTCTGAAATCAGACGAAATATCAAAATTAAGTTCATTAGCAAAGAGTTTAGACCTAGAAGTATTAGTTGAGATTCATTCTTATGATGAATTGAAAAAAATATCAAGCAATGATATTGACATAATTGGAGTTAATAACAGAAATCTTGACACTTTAGAAATTAACATAAGTAACAGTAAAAAGCTTTTTGATAAAATTCCTGATAAATTTGTTAAAATATCTGAAAGCGGCATTAGCAAAGTTGAATCAATATTAAGACTTAGAGAAATTGGTTATCAGGGATTTTTAATAGGTGAAAATTTTATGAAAAGTAGCGATCCTATGATTTCAGCTCATAATTTTATAAAAAAGGTTGAAAATGAAATTTAAAGTTTGCGGATTATTTAACGAAGAAAATATTAATAAAGTAGCAGAGTTAAATCCTGATTATATTGGTCAGATCTTTTGGGAAAAATCCGTCAGATATGTAAATAATGTAAGTCCAAAACTAAAAAAGGAAATTAAAAAAACTGGAGTTTTTTTTAACTCTAAAATAGATGAAGTATTTGATAGAATCAATGAACATAATTTAGCATGTGTACAATTGCACGGTGAGGAGTCTCCTCAATATTGTGAAAATATTATAGATAGAGGAACTCAAGTAATTAAATCTTTCAGGATAGATGATGATTTTGATTTTTCTGTTTTAAAAAATTATGAAAAATATTGTGATTTATTTTTATTTGATTCAAAATCAAAGCTTCCTGGTGGAACAGGGAAATCGTTCAATTGGAAAAATTTAAAAAAATATAAATTAAAAAAAGAATTTTTTATTAGTGGTGGAATTGGACTTCATTCAATTGAATCACTAATTGAACTTTTTAAAATGGATCTTCCTGTATATGGTGTTGATGTTAATAGTAAATTTGAGGATAAAAACTATTTAAAGAAAACTGATGAATTAAAAACTTTTATAGAAATATTAAAATATGAAATATACAATAGATAAAAAAGGGTTTTATGGAAATTACGGAGGTGCTTTTGTACCAGAAATGCTATTTCCAAATCTAGACGAATTAGAAAAAAATTACAACAAGATTGTTAATGATTCAACTTTCCAAAAGGATTATAATAATCTTTTAAAAAATTACGTAGGAAGGCCTACTCCACTCTATCTTGCTGAAAGAATGTCAGAGAAATATAAATGTAAAATTTACTTTAAAAGAGAAGATTTGTGTCATACCGGAGCACACAAAATAAATAACACTGTTGGTCAAATTTTACTGGCTAAAAGATTAGGAAAAAAGAGAATTATTGCTGAAACAGGTGCTGGTCAACATGGAGTAGCAACTGCAACAGTATGTGCGTTAGCAGGAATTGAGTGTGTAATATACATGGGTGCAATTGATATCAAAAGACAAGCTCCAAATGTAGCTAGAATGAAAATGCTGGGAGCATCAATAGTTGCCGCTGAATCAGGTAGCAAAACACTAAAAGATGCGACTAATGAAGCAATTAGAGACTGGATTAATAATCCTATAACAACTCATTACATAATTGGATCAGTAGTAGGTCCTCATCCTTATCCTGATATGGTTGCTAAGTTTCAATCTGTAGTTTCGGAAGAGATAAAGTCTCAATTAAAAGATAAAGAGGGAACTGAATCTCCTGACTATTTAATAGCTAATATTGGAGGTGGAAGCAATGCTGCTGGTTTATATTATCATTATTTAGAGGATGAAAAAGTAAAAATTATTTCAGTTGAGGCAGCTGGAGAAGGTATTGAATCTGGTAAAAGTGCTGCAACATCAGTTCTAGGAAAAACTGGTATAATTCATGGAAGTAAAACACTATTAATGCAGACTAAAGATGGGCAAATAGTTGAACCCTATTCTATTTCAGCTGGACTTGATTATCCAGGAGTAGGTCCACTTCATGCACATTTACTTGAAAGCAAAAGAGCAGAATTTATGTCAATAACAGATAGTGATGCTATGCTTGCAGGACTTGAGGTCTCAAAACTTGAAGGAATTATACCTGCAATAGAGACTGCGCACGCTTTTGCTGCATTTAAATATCTAGATTTTAAACTTAATGATATTATAGTTGTCAACTTCTCAGGTAGAGGGGATAAGGATTTAAATACATACATTGATTATTTTAATTTATAATGAA
>CAJPUS010000097.1 GCA_905380995.1 uncultured Flavobacteriaceae bacterium | reverse complement strand
CAATCATTTTCTTTGTTGATGAATTTATTCCACTATCTAGAATATAAACCTTAAAGTTTTTGTAATGAATTTTATCTATCAATTTAATTTGCCCATTGGAATAAAATATTGGACTATTATATAGAGAAACAGATGGATCAAGGCCAGAGGACTTTCCATGAAATTTAGATTCTATAATTGATAATAAGTTTTTTATCTCTTCAACATTTAAATTAACTCTATCATTTTTTTGAAAAGAATCAAAAACTGACGCAACAAGAGCACCACTGCTTCCTAGACCCGAGGCAATGGGTATATTGCTAACAAAGTGTAAACCTTTATTAATATCATTTTTAAAATAATTAAAATCAATTATACCTTTAATATCTAAATCAGTCATAAATTCATATAACTCAAGAAGATTAGAATTAGAAATCTTTTCTTCATTATTTAAAAAATCTGATTTATTTAAATAACCGTAGAATTTTTCAAAAGGAATGGATAGTGCATTAGAGTTTGATATAACTCCATATTCGCCAAATAATAAAATTTTTGAATAAAATTTTTTATTACCCATTATCTGATTTTTACAGAACCATAACCTAAATGATCATGAATACATGAGTTAGACTTACATAACATAAGAAGTTCATTATCTATAAATTTTGTAATTATTTCAGTCTCAGATTTAGGGTATAATAAATGGACATTGGAACCTGCATCTAATGTAAAGCATAAATGAAGTTTAGTTTCTCTCCTAAATTCTAATACTTTATAAATTGCTTCTAAAGTATTTGGTTTCATCATTATATAGTATGGAGCAGATGACAACATTAAAGAGTGAATCATTAATGCTTCTGATTCAGTAATGGTAATGAAGTCATCTAACTCACCTGATTTTAAGATATCTTTTATTCTTTCAGTATTATTTTTTGCAATTTCAAATCTTTTTTTAGAAAAGGGGTTCTTATTCATTAATTCATGTCCTAAAGAGCTTGAAATCACTTTCTGTTCAGGATTAATTATTAATATAGTATTATTAAAATCATGAAATATTTTATCGACTTCATTTGAAATATTCACTGCATATAAATCTGAACTTTCTTTAAAAGCATCTGTTTTACCCCAAAGTGTTACTGGACCTTCAATGCTTCTAGATGCACTTCCAGACCCGAGTCTAGATATAAATGATTTCTTTTTAAGATTAAAATTATTGTCATTATTAGTAATCTGAGATTCAATATCTACTATACATGATGCCAAAGCTGACATAGAAGATGCAGAAGATGCAATTCCGCTACTATGTGGAAAATTATTTTTTGAGTTTATGTATAAATCATGATTTTTAAGAAATCCAAAATACTTGTTAATACTTTTAATGTAGGAGTATACTTTTTTTTCAAAATCTTGATTTTCTTTTCCTTCAAATGTGAAATATATTTCATTCTGAGCATTTTTTTTTGGCTTGAATTTTACTACAGTATTTGTATAGCACTTAGATAAAGTAAAACTAATTGATGGATTTTGAGGTATTTGATTTTGTTTTTTACCCCAATACTTGATAAGAGCAATATTACTCGGAGAATTCCACTCAACTATTCCACTAGATTCAAAACTATCAGAACAAATAAAATCATGCTCAACCATTTAAATATTGTTAAAAATCATTTAAATATAGTAAAGTTAAACTCTAAGATAAATTTTATTTGTTTAATTTGAATTTAAATTAATTTTATATATAAATTGAAAAAATCTGCTTTTAAGTTCACTAATTATAATGAACCAAAACTTTCTCCTTTCGAGAAACTATTTAATATTTTTAAGGAACTTATTATACATACATCGGGAGACTTTGATGAGGCTATCGATTGGCTCAGAGAATTAGATAAAGAATATAAGCTAACAGATGAGAATTATACTATTGATGACTTTATTAATGACCTTTTAAATAAAGGCTATATCACTAAACAAATACAGAGTGGAAAAGAGAAAACTAAAATTAGCTCCAAGACAGAAAAGCTTTTAAGAAAACATGTATTAAAGCATCTATTTGGTAAGCTTAAAAAGACAAAAAAAGGAAATCATAAGACCAAGTTTTCTTCATCTGGAGCTGATGATAATCTTAATGTAAAAGGCTTTGAATATGGAGATCCTCTTGATAGAATATTATTAACTGAAAGTTTAAAAAATGCTATAATATCATCTGGCGAAAACGATTTAACACTTAAGAAAGAAGATATTGTAGTTTGGGACTCAAACCACGACTCTCAGATGAGCACAGTACTGATGATTGATATTAGTCACAGTATGATTTTATATGGAGAGGATAGAATTACTCCAGCAAAAAAAGTTGCTATGGCTTTAGTTGAATATATAAAAACTAAATTTCCGAAGGACACTATTGATATCTTATCTTTTGGAGATGAAGCAAAACCAATTAGTATTAAAGACCTACCTTATTTAAAAGTTGGACCTTATCATACAAATACTGTAGCAGGGCTTGACCTAGCATTCGATATTTTAAGAAGGAAAAAGAATAATAATAAACAAATCTTTATGATAACTGATGGTAAGCCCAGTTGTATGTTTACAAAAGATGGATTTTATAAAAATAGTGCTGGTCTAGACAATTTCATTCTCGACCACTGTTACAACAGGGCTAGGATTGCCAAAAAAAATAACATACCTATTACAACATTTATGATTGCCAGTGATCCCTATTTGCAAACATTTGTAAAAAAATTCTCAGAAGTAAATAATGGTAAGGCATTTTATACTGGACTAGACGGTTTAAGTGAAATGGTATTTGAAGATTATGATAAAAACAGAAGACAAAAATTAAGATAATGAATAAACCTAAAATCAAAACACTTGGTGAATTAAAATCATCAGATTACAATTATAAATCTTTGAATCATGAAATTACTAATAATTTAAGGTATAATCTTTCAAAGGGCTTTAATGTATTTTCTGGACTAATTGGATATGAAGAGACTGTAATTCCTAGTGTGGAAAGAGCATTCCTTTCAAATCATAGTATAAACCTTCTTGGCCTAAGAGGTCAGGCTAAAACCAAACTTGCTAGGACTTGTATAGATCTTTTAGACGAATGGGTCCCAATAATTAAAGGGTCAGAAACAAATGATGATCCACTTAAACCAATTTTTAAGAGCTCTACAGAAAAGATTAAATCTGATGGAGACAAAACACAAATAGATTGGCTCCATAGAAATGAAAGGTTTTATGAGAAACTTGCAACTCCAGATGTAACAGTATCTGATTTAATTGGTGATATTGATCCAATAAAAGCAACAAATCTTAAATTATCCTATTCTAATGAAGAAGTTATACACTTTGGATTAATACCAAGAGCTCACAGATGTATTTTTGTACTTAATGAATTACCAGATTTACAACCAAGGATTCAAGTTTCACTTTTTTCAATTCTAGAGGAAAAGGAAATTCAAATTAGAGGTTTTAAAGTTAGACTTCCTCTAGATATTCAATTTATTTTTACTTCAAATCCAGAAGACTATACTAATAGAGGTACAATTGTCACACCTTTAAAAGATAGAGTTGGCTCTCAAATTTTGACTCATTATCCAGAATCAATTGAAGTTGCAAAAAAAATTACTGAACAAGAATCAAAAATTGATTCTGAATTAGCTTCGAAAATTCATATTCCAGAAGTTGCAAAAGATATAATTGAGCAAATATCTTTTGAAGCAAGGGATAGTGATCTTGTTGATAGAAAAAGTGGAGTAAGTGCAAGAATGAGTATAACTAGTTTACAAAACCTAGTTTCATCTGCTGAAAGACGAATGATAATTAATAATGAAGAATATACATCAATAAGGATGTCTGATTTCAGCTCTGTTATTTCCTCAATAAATGGAAAAGTAGAATTAGTCTATGAAGGAGAAGAGGAAGGTGCAGAAAAAGTATCTTATAATCTTATTTCATCTGCTGTGAAATCAATTTTTAATAAATATTTTCCAAAAATTGAAAAATTAACTAAGCCAGACGAAATATCTCCTTATGACTCGATTTTAGAATGGTTCTCTAATAAGCAATTAGTAATTAATGATAATTTGAAAAATAAAGATTATGAGGATTTACTAAATCAAGTTATTGATGGAAAAAAGCTGATTAAAAAGTATATTCCTGAATTGAATAATGATGATGAGCTTTTCTTTGTGGAATTTATTTTATGGGGACTTGAGAGCTATAATAAATTGTCAATATTGAGAACTAATAATGGAATAGAGTATAAAGATCCATTCAATAATTTTATAAATAAAATTTAATCAATTTTACTTTTTTGAGATTTTTTAGCCTCTTTTATTGAACCGTCAAAACCTTCAATACCACTTACTGTAGTGTACATAAGCCTATTCTTTTTGTCTGGATTTAATTTTGAATATGCACTATGGCACATTACTGCGGCCTCATGAAATCCACTTAATATTAACTTAAGTTTTCCAGGATATGTATTGACATCTCCAATAGCATAAATACCATTAATATTTGTTTGATAGTCTAAACTATTGTTAACTTTTATCGCATTATTTTCAATGATAAAGCCCCAGTCTTTGATTGGTCCCAGTTTCGGCACTAGACCAAATAATGGTATAAAATAGTCGGTTTCAATTTTATTTTTATTTCCATCTACGTCTATAATGATTGATTCTAGTTTTTCTTTACCATTAAGTTTTTCAACTTGAGCAGGAGTAATAACATCAATCTTTCCAAGATCTTTAAGTTTTTGAACAGAAGCTACAGAATCATTAGCACCTCTAAATTCATTTCTTCTGTGAATAAGTATTACTTTTTTTGAAATCTTAGATAGATGAATAGACCAATCCAAAGCTGAGTCTCCCCCCCCAGCTATAACAACTGTTTTATCATTAAATTCGCTTGGATCTTTAATCATGTATAAAACACCTTTATCCTCATAATCACTTATATTAGAGATATTTGGTTTTCTTGGTGTAAATGTTCCTAAACCACCTGCAATTGCAATTATTTTAGCTAAAATTTCTGTCCCTTTATCAGTAGTAACAATAAAAGATCCATCATCAAGTTTATCTAAATTTAATGCTGTCTCTCCAAGAGTATATGAAGGTTTAAAAGGTTTAATTTGTTCTAAAAGATTTTCAATCAGATCACCTGCAATAATTTCAGGATAAGCAGGTATGTCATAGATAGGCTTTTTAGGATATAACTCAATACATTGTCCACCTGGTTGTGCTAAAGAATCTAAAATATGACATCTCATTTTTAATAAGCCTGCCTCAAAAACTGTGAAGAGACCAGTAGGTCCTGCTCCAATTATTAAAATATCTGTTTTAATCATTGAGAAAGAGGTAATACAGATTTGACTTCTTTAATTTCTGGAGCATATTTCTTTATAGTAGTTTCTACTCCATTTTTGAGAGTCATCTGGTTTACTTTGCAGTCAGCACAGGCACCATGGAGTTTAACTTCTACAATTAAGTTTTTTATTGATTCAAGAGATATATCACCACCATCCTTAACTAAAAAAGGTCTAATCTCTTCAAGTGCATCTAATATTTTATTTTCTAATTTTTTCATTATTTCTTAATTGCAGAACACCCCACTAAGTTAGTAATTTCAACAATCTTTGTGGGTGGTAATTCTTTATTTCTGATTAATAATTGTTCAACCATGTTTTTTGAAATTACTTCAAAAATATTTGAAATAGCTGTAGATTCTTGAAGTGAACCGGGTGTTCCAAAATCTGAAGCTTCTCTTAAAGATTGAAATATCGGTATTTCACCTAAAAAATTAATATTGAGATCTTTTGATAAATACTTTACCCCCGCTTCACCAAATATATAATGTTTGGTATCAGAGTCATCTGTTTTAAAATATGCCATATTTTCTATTAAACCCAATATTGGAACAGAAATACTTTCTTGTTGAAACATTTTAATTCCTCTCCTAGCATCTGCAAGGGCTATATTTTGGGGAGTACTTACAATAACAGAACCAGTAATTGGAAGAGATTGGACTAGACTCAAATGAATATCACCAGTACCGGGAGGTAATTCTAAAAATAAAAAGTCTAATTCACCCCAATGAGTGTCAAAAATCATTTGATTAAGAGCTTTTGATGCCATGGGACCTCTCCACACGACAGCTTGATCGAGCTTTGTAAAGAAACCAATAGACATAATTTTAACATTGTAGCTTTCAACTGGTTCTATTTTTGAATTATCATCTATTTTAATTGATTTTGGTGTGTATCCTTCAACATCCATCATTGTAGGGACAGATGGCCCATAAATATCTGCATCAAGAATTCCTACTTTACATCCTTTTTTTGCTAATGCTACAGCTAGATTTATTGTTACAGTAGATTTACCAACCCCTCCTTTTGCAGAAGATACTGCAACTATTGAATCAACTCCTTTAATTTTTTTTACTTGTGATGATATTTTTGGACGATCTGGTGAATCAATTTCATTTTCTCCATTTTTATTAGCTTTTGGCGACTCAACTTTAGTATTTATATTGATTTTTGCTTTTTCATAAATTTCATCGTGAATTATTTTCATTATGTCAACTTCAAGTTTTTTTCTTGCTTGTAAAGCTGGGTTTGTAACTACTAAATCAATGTCAACTTGATCTCCAAACACTTGAATATTTTTTAAAATTCCAGTTGAAACTATATTTTCTGAATAACCATTCATACTGATCTTTTCAAGTGTTTTTTTAATATTTTTTTTTGTTAAATCCATAATAAATAAGCAACACAAATATACATGTAACTAATAGATTAAGTTCTTAAAATTTATATAATTATTTTGGATCCCAAAGTTTAACTTCGAAGTCAATTACTTTATCATCTTTAACATTTATTCCCTCACTCTCTAATAATTGTCTCATCAAATCATAACCTTTAAAATGATGTTTACCTGTTAATAATCCATTTCTATTTACAACTCTGTGAGCTGGAATTGATGAATCATTATGGGAGGCATTAAGGGCCCACCCTACTGTTCTTGCACTAAATTTAGCACCCAGTTTTTTTGCAATTAGTCCATATGTTGTTACTCTTCCCAATGGTATAGTTCTAACTACATCGTAAACTCTTAGAAAAAAATCATTTTTACTCATATAAATAATACAAAAAAATGTTTTATGGTTTTAGAAGAGTAAAAGAAAATTCTGTTCCTATTCCAACTTTGCTTTTAACAAAAATCTGTTCATTATGAGCTTCAACTATATGCTTAACTATTGATAGTCCTAGCCCTGAACCACCCTTTTTTCTTGATCTATTTTTATCGATTCTGTAAAACCTTTCAAATAATCGAGGCAAATGCTCTTCATCAATACCCTCTCCATTATCAATTACCTTGACTATTATTCTTTGCTTATCATATTCATTTACTACTATCTCTGTATATCCATATTGTTTACCATATTTAATTGAATTTACTACCAGATTAGTTAAAACCTGAAGAATTCTTTCTTTATCAGCATAAACCATTACGGATTTATTTTTTTCACTGCTGATTCTTAGCTCAGTATTATTTTTTTCTGATTCAAACTCCATCAAGTCATAGACATTATCTATTAATTCATAAATATTAAAATTAGATTTTTCTACCGTTTTGATACCAGATTCAAACTGTGTTATTAAATCTAAATCTTTTACTATAGATATTATTCTATCAACACCCTTTGCTGTTCTATTTAAATATTTATTTCTTACTTTCTTGTCTTTCATAGCTCCTTCAATAAGTGTCAATATATAGCCTTGAATTAAAAATAATGGTGTTTTTAATTCATGAGAAACATTTCCTAAAAATTCTCTTCGATAATTTGCTTGATCCTTTAAAATAGTAATTTCTGAGGTTTTCTGTTCTTCTTTTCTTTTTTCAATAATTAAAAAGTTTTCTATTACTAGACTAACAATAATAGAGGTTAACGCAAAATACCCTAAATGAATTAAGGAAAAATTTCTAAATACAGTTATGTATAATGTTATAAATATTATATGAATTGAGAGTGATGCTTTTATAGCACTAGGACCTGGTTTAAATTTAAAAGGAATATTCATTCTTCAAGAGTAAATTTATACCCAACGCCCTTAATAGTCTGAAAATATTTTTTTCCAATTTTCTTTCTTAATTTTCTTATATGTACATCTATAGTTCTATCTCCTACAACAACTTGTTCACCCCATATTTTTTCCATGATTTTATCTCTCTTAAATACCTTATCAGGTTTAGAAACAAGTAAATTAAGAAGTTCAAACTCTTTTCTTGGTAAGTTAATTGATTTATTAGATATATATACTTTGTATTTGTCTCTATTAATTCTAATTTCTCCAAATTCAATTTCGTCAACTTCTTTTTCAGATTCTTTCTTAGATCTTCTTAAAAGTCCTTTCACCTTAGATAATAGAATCTTAGGTTTTACTGGTTTTGTTATATAATCATCTGCTCCTGCTTCATAAGCTGCAATATATGAATAATCTTCACCTCTAGCAGTTAGAAACATTATTAAAGTATCATTTAAACTTTCAATTGACCTAATTTTTTCACAAGCTTCAATACCATCAACATGAGGCATCATTATATCCATTATAATTAGATTTGGATAAATTTCCATTGACTTTTCAATAGCGATTTTACCATTTTTAGCTGTTGATACCTGGTAACCTTCATTTGACAAATTGTACTTTAGAATTTCTAAAATATCTGGCTCATCATCGACACAAAGAATTTTAATATCTGTTTTATTCATTGTTATTTTTCAATTTAGTAAATAATACCTTAATGATTATAACCAATAATTAAATTTATGATTTGGGAAACAATTAATTAACAATTACTAAATAGTAATTCTTTTTACCTCTTTGTAGAAGTATATATTTTTCATTAATTAAATCATCTTTAGTGATTTTTGTATTTAAAGATATTTTTTTCTTATTAATTGAAATTGAATTTTCTTTAATTGCTCTTCTTGCCTCACTAATAGACTTTAGAAATCTAGTTTCATTTGCAAGAAAATTTTCAATTTCTATCTCTCGTAATAATTTTTTTTTAGAAAGAATATTACTTGGAACTCCATCAAATATTTCATTAAAAGTATTTTCATCAAGAGTCTCAAGATCTTGTTTACTGGATTTTCCAAAAAGAACTTTTGAAGCACTAATTGCATTTTTAAGATTTTTTTCTCCATGAACCATAGTTGTAACTGTATCCGCAATTTTATTTTGAAGTAACCTTCTAGCTTTAGATTTATTATGTTCTATTGTTAACTCATCAACTTGGCTTTTAGATAAGAATGTAAATACTTTAATATAGCTAAGAGCATCTTCATCTGATATATTTAACCAATATTGATAGAACTTATAAACTGAAGTTTTGTCTTTATCTAACCATATATTTCCTCCTTCAGACTTTCCAAACTTAGACCCATCAGATTTTTTGATTAAAGGACAAGTCATTGCATATACTTTTTTATTTTCCTTTCTTCTAATAAGTTCAGTCCCAGTAGTAATGTTTCCCCATTGATCACTTCCGCCCATTTGAAGCATACAATTCATATCCTTGTATAGATAAAGGAAATCATATCCTTGAATAAGTTGGTATGTAAATTCAGTAAATGACATACCTTGTTTTGTATCCTTAGAGATTCTTTTTTTAACTGATTCTTTAGCCATCATATAGTTTACGGTTATGTACTTTCCAATATTTCTAGAAAAGTCAATAATCGAAAATTTACTCATCCAATCATAATTATTCACAATTATTGCTCTGTTATTTTTTTTAGATTTAAAATCAAGAAATTTTTCAAATTGAAGCCTTAATTTCTTTTCATTATGCATTAAAATCTTTTTATCTAACAAGTTTCTCTCATCAGACTTTCCAGATGGATCACCAATCATTCCAGTTGCTCCTCCAAGAAGCACAATTGGAATATGACCTGCATTTTGAAAGTGTTTAAGGATAAAAATGGGCACGAGACTACCAATATGAAGTGAATCTGATGTAGGATCAAAACCTATGTAACCAATTGTTTTGTTTTTAGATAGATGTTCTTCCGTTCCAGGAATTACATCTTGTAACATCCCTCTCCATTTAAGTTCATCTAAAAATTGTTCCATTATTTAATATTTTTTAAACTGTCAATTGATTTTAAAATCTTTCTTTTTACGTTAGAATAAATATTAAAATGAATTCTTGGATTTTGTAAATAATAAAGCTCACTTTCATAGAACTGAACACTATCAATATCATGCTTTATAAAAATTAATTCATCACTTATCATTTTATTATCAATATTCAGATCATATCTACTTGATGCATTGAGAATCATAATATCAAAAATAATACTTTCCATTTTTTCCTCGCTAATTAGATTTTCCGGAGCATTTGTTGAACATGCTAGTATGAAAATAAAAATAATTAGATATCTATTCATCTATTAAAAGTTATTTTTTTACCGTAAGGTATTGAATTTACTTCACCATCTTCGTAAACTATTTTTCCATTTAATATGGTTTTATAAATTGAATTATTAAACTTTTGACCCTCAAATGGAGACCAACCACATTTATAAAGTAATGACTCCTGTGTCACAAATGTTGGAGAATTAGTATCAATTATTACAATGTCAGCGTAAAATCCTTCTCTTAAAAACCCTCTGTTATTTACATTAAATATGATAGCTGGATTATGTGATATTTTTTCAACAATTTTTTCATATGTTACTCCATATTTTGCACAGTTTTGCAACAAAGACAGTATGGTATGTTGAACCATAGGACCACCTGATGGACAATTTAAATATTTATTATTTTTCTCTTCTATTGTATGAGGTGCATGATCTGAGGCAATAATATCGATTCTGTTATCTTTTATTGCTTGCCATAATGCATCTCTATCACTTCTTGATTTTATAGATGGGTTCCACTTAATTTTTGAACCTAGCTCATTATAATCTTCATCAGTAAACCATAAATGATGTGCACAAACCTCAGAAGTTATTTTTTTATCTTTAAGATCAATAGTATTATCAAATAGATCAAGCTCTTTTGCTGTTGATATATGAAAGACATTTAATGTTGAGCCTGTTTTTTTTGCAAGATTTACTGCAAAGTTTGAACTTTTAAAACATGCCTCATGATTTCTAATTTTTGGATGTGCTGATATTGGAATATCTTCACCATAAAGATTTTTAAAATATTTAGTATTATCCTTTATAATCTTTTCATCTTCACAATGAGCAGATATTGGTAATGATGTGTTTTTAAAAATATTTACAATTGAACCGACGTTATCAATTAGCATTTCACCAGTTGAGGAGCCTAAGAAAATTTTAATTCCAGCGACTTGATTTATATCAATTTTTTGAATTTCATTTAGATTTTCATTTGTTCCTCCAAACATAAATGAAAAATTTGCAAATGAGTTTTCTGTAGCAATTTGTATTTTTTTATTTAACTCTTTTACTGATATAGTATTTGGAAAGGTATTAGGCATTTCAAAATACGATGTTACACCTCCTGCGATTGCTGCTTTTGACTCAGATTTAATATCTCCTTTATGGGTTAATCCTGGCTCACGAAAATGCACTTGGTCATCAATCATACCTGGAATAGCAATAAGACCATTTCCGTTGATAATTTTAATGGAATTATCTAGTTTAAGTTTTACCCCAATTTTTTTTATAAACTCTCCCTCTATGTATATATCACCAATAGTCCTTGTACCTTCATTAATTATTGTAATATTATTAATTAGAAGTTTATTCATTTTTATTTATTACTGAATTTAGTTTTAATCTAATTACACCAATTATTGCCTCAAAGATAATGTTCTTATTCATTTTAGACTTACCATGTTCTCTATTAACAAATATTATTTGATGCTCCTTCAACTTAAACTTTTTTTTCCATAGTTTAAATTTCATTTCTATTTGAAAAGCATACCCATTAAACTTTATTTTATCAATATCCAATGATGATAAAGCCTCATTTGAATAACCAACAAATCCAGAGGTTGAGTCTTTAACTGGCATAGAGGTAATTATCCTGACATAAACATTAGCAAAATATGATAAGAAAATTCTTGATAATGGCCAGTTTACAACGCTTACACCTTCAATATATCTAGAGCCAACAGCTACATGACATTCATTGTTAATTAGATACTTCATTAAATTTTTTATTTCAATTGGATTATGTGAAAGATCAGCATCCATTTGAAATATATATTTGTAATCTTTTTTTAGCGCCCATTTAAATCCCTCTTTATATGCAGAACCTAATCCTCCTTTTTTTTCTCTTTTAATTAAAAAAAGTTTATCTCTATTTTCTTTCTTTAAATTTTTAACGATGTCCGATGTGCCATCTGGTGAGTTATCATCTACGACTAATATATCGCTATTTTGATTTAAAGAAATAATTTTTAGAATTAGAGTTGAAATATTTTCTGCTTCATCAAATGTTGGTATAATAATTAAACTATTGTGTTTCATTAATTAAGAAGTTATTCCATAATTTTACTAATAAACTAATATTAATATGATTAGTAATCAAGAAATTTCAAGTTTAGTTGTTCTAATTGTATTTTTGGCATTCTTTTTTTTTCAAATATTTCAAAAAGTAAAATTAATTTATTTATTTAGAAGTCTAAACTATCATTTTCGAAATATTTTTATAAGATATAATCCAGATGATATTGGAATTTCAAGTTCAGGGACCTTTTTAATAAACTATTTTCATTATTTCTACATATTTTTTTATTTTTTAATAAATGGAGTAATTATTTCATATTTGACTACTCTCAATTTAGGAGGAATTATTAATAAAGGATTCATTAGTAATAATCTAATATTGAGTTTGATTTACTCATTTTCGATAATTTTTAGTACAATTCTAATTAGATTTTTCATTATAAAAATTTTTTTAGAAATTTTTTTTAATTACCGACTTAAATTTATTTTTTTCAAAAATTATATAATAAATATTATAATAGGAGTATTAATGTTGATTAACTTAATTATATATAATTTAAATTCCTTTTATAATATTGATTATTTAAAGAATACTTTATTTATATTGATAGTACTTCATATTATCTTTCAAACTAAAAACTATTTGAGCTATTTTTTAAAATCTAGTCTGAAAGAAGTTATGTATTTTATTTTGTATCTTTGTGCGTTCAAACTAGCCCCATGGATATGGTTATATTCAATTTTTTATATCTAAAAATTTTTTTATGAGTATTAAAACTGTTTTAATATCTCAGCCTAAGCCTACTAACGATAATTCACCATATTCATCGTTGATAAGAAAGCATAAACTGAAAATAGACTTTAGAAAATTTATTCATGTCGAAGGTCTTACAGCAAAAGAAGTAAGAGCTCAAAGAGTTGACTTCTCAAGATTTCACAATGTTATTTTGACCAGCAGAAACTCAGTTGATCACTTCTTCAGAATTACTGAAGAAATGAGATTTAAAGTACCTGATCAAACTAAGTATTTTTGCCAATCAGAAGCAGTTGCTTATTATTTACAGAAATATGTTGTTTATAGGAAGCGTAAAATTTATGTTGGCAACAATAATTTTAAAGATCTTGAGTTAACATTTATAAAGTTTAATAAAGAAAGATTTCTTGCTCCTACCTCTGGTAGTTTGAATCCAGATATTATAAAAACCTTAGACTCTTTTGAAATTTCTTGGGAAAGAGCTCAACTTTATAAGACGGTAGTCAGCGATTTATCTGATTTAAGAAATGTTTATTATGACGTGCTTGTGTTTTTTAGTCCTTTAGGAATCGAGTCATTATTTAAGAACTTTCCTGATTTTGAACAGAATAAAACATTGATAGCTGTTTACGGTAATACAACAGAAGAGGCAGCAAGGTCAAAAAATTTAAGGATAGACATTAAAGCTCCTACAGAAGTTTCACCATCTATGGCAATGGCAATAGATAGGTATATAAAAGGCTAATTTCTTCTTCCAAATCTGAGCCATAGATAAACAAGGTTAGCAATTGAAGCTAAAGCTGCAACTACATATGTAGCAGCTGCCCAATTTAATGCTTCTTTCGACTGACTCAATTCTCTTTGATTTACAATTCTCTTTCTTTCTAACCAATAGATTGCTCTTTTACTAGCATCAAACTCAACAGGAAGAGTAACTAAACTAAACAATGTACCGGACGCAAAACCTAAAATTCCCAACATAGTTAGATTTTGACCAAGTACAGGTGAAGATTGCATTAAAAAAAATCCGGCTAACAAAACCCAAATACCAATGTTAGATGTAAAACCCACAACTGGTACTAAAATAGACCTCATTTTTAACCATTCGTAGCCTTTTGCATGTTGAACAGCGTGACCACACTCATGAGCAGCGACAGCAGCAGAGGCAGCATTTCTTTTGAAATAAACGCTTTCGCTGAGATTGACAGTTTTCTTTTGAGGATTATAGTGATCCGATAATTGCCCCTTAACACTAATGACTTTAACATCATAGATTCCATGATCAGACAACATTTTTTCAGCAATTTCTTTACCTGAAAGATTAGCAGATAAGTTAATTCTGGAAAACTTTTTAAATTTTGATTTAAGTTGATTTTGAATATAAAAGCTTAATGCAAATATAGGACCAAAAATAAATAAGTAAATGGGGTCGAAATAAAACATATATTTTTTTTTATAAAGTTAATTAAACTTGTAAAAAAGTAAAAGATATTATGAATTTTTTAACTTAAATAATATTATGCTTAATTGTAATAATGCAGTTATTCCATTTGCTAAAATTATTGATAAACTTCCTATTAAAACTCCATAGATAAGCCAGAGTATTACACCAATCAACAGAATTATATACATTGTTAATGAAATTCCATCTGCATTTTTTTCTTTGTAGATCTTATAAACTTGTGGAACAAATGCAGATGTAGTTAAAAATGCAGCAGAAAGTCCAATAATTTCAAATATTGGATTAATCATAAAACAATATTTATAATTTTACCAGGAACTACTATAATTTTTTTGGGTTCGGTATTATTTAAAATTGATTTTGTTTTATCAAATGTCATAACTGCTTCCTCAATTTCTTTATTAGAAAGATTAAGTGGTAGGTTTATTGTAAACTTAGTTTTTCCATTGAATGAAACTGGATATAATTTTTCAGTTTCGACTAAATACTTTTCATTGTATTCTGGATAATTTTGGTTAACTATAGATTCTTTATAACCTAATTGACTCCATAACTCTTCAGCAAAATGTGGCGCAAACGGAGATATTAGAATTAATAAATTTTCAAGAACTTTTTTGTTATTACAACCAACTGATGTGAGCTCGTTAATACATATCATAAATGAACTTATACAAGTGTTAAGGCTAAGTTTTTCAATATCCTCTGTAATTTTTTTTATAGTTTTATGGAGAGATTTTAGAGATTCTTTAGAGGGTTCTTTTTCTGATACATTAATTAATCCATCTTTAAAAAATAAGTTCCAAAACTTTTTTAAAAATGAGTGGACCCCAGAAATTCCTCTTGTATCCCAGGGTTTTGATTGCTCAATTGGACCAAGGAACATTTCATACATTCTTAATGTATCGGCACCATATTGGTCACAAATTTCATCTGGGTTAACAACATTGAACTTTGACTTTGACATCTTTTCCTGTTCCCTTACACAATAGAAAAAGTTGTTTTCTAATTTAAAAGTTGAATTTTTAAAATCAGAATCCTCTGATTTTAACATATTATAATCTACTTGATTCTTACCTTTAATATACTTAATATCAATTCTAACTTTATCAACTTCGAGATTTGAGATAAGGTTACATGAAATATATTGACTTGATCCTGATTTCCTATATATAAATGCAGAATTTCCTAAAATCATTCCTTGATTTATTAATTTTTTAGAGTATTCTTCTTCATTTAAATATTCCAAATCATAAAGAAATTTTTGATAAAACCTTGAATAGAGTAAATGTCCAGTTGCATGTTCACTTCCACCAAAGTAAATATCTACATCAGACCAATATTTTTGAGATTCTTTTGAAATAAATTCTTTATCATTATTTGGATCCATATATCTATAAAAGTACCAAGAGCTTCCTGCCCAGCCAGGCATAGTATTCAATTCTATAGGATAAGTGTCGGTATTATTAATTTTAGCATTTGATATAACTTTTTTTGTCCTCTCATTCCATGCCCATGAGGATGAATTTCCCAAGGGAGAGTCACCATTTTTTGTTGGAAGAAAATTATTTACATCAGGAAGCCTTAAGGGTAAATAATCTATCTCAATATTTCGTGGAATACCATTTTTATAATAAATAGGGATCGGCTCTCCCCAATATCTTTGCCTGCTAAATATAGCATCTCTTAGCTTATATTGAATCTTAGATTTGCCAATTCCTTTATTTTCAATTTCATCAATTATTAATTTTAGGGATTTTTCATAATCTAAACCATTCAAAAATTCAGAGTTAATAAGTTTAAAACCTAATTTTTCTGAAAAAGCAGTTTCTGAGATATCTTTATTTTC
>CAJPUS010000096.1 GCA_905380995.1 uncultured Flavobacteriaceae bacterium | reverse complement strand
AGTTTGGCTTCTAATAAGTCATCACCGAGTTTAACCGTGAGTGCGTTTATTCCATTAGATCTTGGCCTTGAATACTGCTCAAGGGATGTTTTTTTAACTTGACCCATTTTAGTAGCCATAATTACATAATGATTGTTTACGTAATCCTCATCCTTTAAATCCTGTGTACAAATGAATGCCTTAACTCTGTCTTCCTGTTCAATATTTATAAGATTTTGAATAGCTCTTCCTTTGGAATTTTTTGATCCTTCAGGTATTTCAAAAACTCTCATCCAAAAGCACTTACCTTTTTGAGTAAAGAATAACATGTATTGGTGGTTTGTCCCTACAAATAAGTCTTCCAAAAAATCTTCATCTCTAGTTTTAGTAGCCTTTTGACCAACCCCTCCTCTATGTTGTGTTTTGTATTCAGATAATGGAGTTCTTTTAATGTAACCAGCATGAGAAATTGTAATTACAACTTTTTCATCTGGGATTATATCCTCAACTCTAAAATCACCACCAGCATATTCAATTTCTGATCTTCTTGTGTCTCCATATTTTTCTTTTATTGAAGCAAGCTCATCTTTTATTAAACTCATTCTTTTCGGCTTACTATCCAGAAGATCTCTGTACTCTTTTATAATTTCCTGAAGCTCGTCATATTCTTCCCTTAGCTTATTTTGTTCAAGTCCAGTAAGTTGTCTTAATCTCATCTCAATTATTGCTTTAGCTTGTATTTCAGAAAGCTTGTATTTTTTTTCAAGAGTAGACCTAGCCTCTTCTGCATTTGAAGATTTTTTAATTAGATCTATAACTTTATCTATATTGTCACTTGCAATTATAAGACCCTCTAGTATATGAGCTCTCTGCTCTGCCTTTTTTAGCTCAAAATTTGTTCTTTTAACAACAACATCATGCCTATGATCAACAAAGTGATAGATTAAATCTTTTAGATTTAAAAGTTGGGGTCTGCCATTAACTAGAGCAACATTATTAACACTAAAAGAGGATTGTAATGGTGTATACTTGTACAACTTATTTAAAACTATGTTTGGAATTGCGTCTCTCTTAAGAACATAAACAATTCTCATGCCTTTTCTGTCTGACTCATCTCTAATTGTTGCAATTCCCTCAATTTTGCCATCATTCACTAAATCTGCTGTTTTTTTTATCATATCAGCTTTATTGACTTGGTATGGGATCTCAGAGACAATTATACATTCTCTTTCATTAACATTTTCAATAATAGCTTTGCCTCTCATAACCACTTTTCCTTTTCCAGTGTGAAAAGCCTCTTTAACTCCATCATATCCATATATAGTACCACCAGTTGGAAAATCTGGTGCTTTAATATATTGAATTAACTCATCAATTGTAATATCATTATTATCTATAAACTGCATTATTCCGTCTATTACCTCGGATAAGTTATGAGGAGGCATATTAGTAGCCATTCCAACTGCAATTCCAGATGCTCCATTTATTATTAATGCAGGTACCCTTGTTGGTAATACTGTTGGCTCCATGATAGTATCATCAAAATTGAGCTGGAAATCAACAGTTTCTTTGTCAATATCTGATAATAACTCCTCAGATATTTTTTGCATTCTTGCCTCAGTATATCTCATAGCAGCTGGACTGTCTCCATCAACCGACCCAAAATTTCCTTGACCATCAACTAAATTATATCTTAAGCTCCATTCTTGAGCCATTCTAACCATTGTATCATACACAGAACTATCACCATGAGGATGATATTTACCCATTACATCTCCTACAATTCTTGCTGATTTTTTATATGAAGATGAAGATCTTACTCCCATTTCATTCATTCCAAATAAAACTCTTCTGTGGACAGGTTTAAGCCCATCTCTAACATCTGGAAGTGCTCTAGAAACAATAACAGACATCGAATAATCGATGTATGCAGACTTCATTTCGTCTTCAATTTTTATCGGTATAAGCTTTTCTTTACTCAAACTGGTATATTATTGCTAAAATAATTAATCAAGAAATATTATAAAGTGTTTAATTGACTTAATACATATAATTTATTAACATTATTAATTGAAAAGTTTTATCATGAAATAAGCAATTAGTATAAGTATTTTCTTTGTTAATTTATTTTAATGATATATTTTAGTCTACAAAATAAATATAATGGATGATAATTTTTCTTCAAGAGTTAAAGACGTTATTTCTTACAGTAAGGAGGAAGCTCTTAGACTTGGTCACAAGCAAATAGGTACCGAACACCTTTTACTTGGTATGCTTAGAGATGGTGGCGGTAAAGCTATTTCAATTTTAAATTCAATTGAAACTAATCTTGATGAATTGAGAAAAAAAATTGAAATTTTAAATCCAGCAATTATAGATAGTGCTTCAATCGGGCTAAATGAAAAAAAGAATCTTCATTTAACTAGGCAAGCAGAAAGAGCTTTAAAAACAACTTTTTTAGAAGCAAAATTGTTCCAAAGTACAAATATAAATACCGCACACCTACTATTATGTATCTTAAGAAATGATAATGACCCTATCACAAAAGTCTTATTAAAAATGGACATAACATATGATAACGTAAAAGAGAAGTTTAAATCCATGATTGATGACTCTGTTTCTGATGATATTATTGAATATCCTGCCTCCTCTTCATTTCCAGATGAAAAAGATGAATCAGAGGAACCAAAAAATCCCTTTTCTTCAAAACAAAAATCGAAGTCAACATCTAATACTAAAACTCCTGTTTTAGATAATTTTGGTAGAGATATGACTGCTCTGGCTGAATCTAACAAACTAGATCCTGTGATTGGAAGAGATAAAGAGATTCAGAGGGTTTCTCAAATACTTAGCAGAAGAAAGAAGAATAATCCTCTTTTAATTGGTGAACCAGGTGTTGGTAAATCTGCAATAGCTGAAGGCTTAGCTTTAAGAATAATTCAAAAAAAAGTTTCAAGAGTATTGTATGGAAAAAGAGTTATTACTCTTGACTTAGCAAGTCTTGTAGCTGGTACTAAATATAGAGGACAATTTGAAGAGAGAATGAAAGCTGTAATGAATGAACTTGAGAAGAATAGAAATATAATTCTATTTATTGATGAGATTCATACAATAGTTGGTGCTGGGGGAGCTACTGGTAGTCTCGATGCGTCTAACATGTTTAAACCAGCTCTAGCTAGAGGCGAAATTCAATGTATAGGAGCAACAACTTTAAATGAATATAGTCAGCACATTGAGAAAGATGGAGCACTTGAAAGAAGATTCCAAAAAATACTTGTAGAGGAGACAAACAAGGAAGAGACTTTAGAAATACTAAGAAATATTAAGGATAGATATGAATCACACCACAGTGTTAATTATACAGATGAGGCTTTGTTTGCGTGTGTTGAACTTAGCCAAAGGTATATTACTGATAGATTTCTTCCGGACAAAGCAATTGATGCTTTAGATGAGGCTGGGTCCAGAGCCCACATAAATAATATGGATGTTCCAGAGGAAGTAATTTTGATGGAGAAACAACTTGAAGACGTCAGAGAATTGAAAAACTCCGTTGTAAAAAAACAGAAATATGAAGAAGCAGCAAAATTAAGAGATGATGAGAAAAGGGTTGAGAAAAAACTTTTTGAGGCTCAAAACAAATGGCATGAAGACTCAAAGCTTAATAGAATTACAGTTGATGAAAATGAGATTGCTGATGTTGTTTCAATGATGACAAACATTCCAGTTAATAAAATTGTTTCAAGTGAGAAAAACAAATTATCAAAACTTGAGAGTATAATTAAGGATAAAATTATCGGCCAGGATGAAGCAGTATCTAAAGTTGTAAAATCTATTCAGAGAAATAGAGCAGGTCTTAATTCACCAAATAGGCCAATTGGCTCATTTATTTTTTTAGGTCAGACAGGTGTAGGTAAAACTCAACTTGCCAAAGTTCTGGCATCTGAAATTTTCGAATCAGAAGAAAATTTGATAAGAATAGATATGAGTGAATATATGGAAAAGTTCTCTGTTTCCAGGCTAATTGGGGCACCTCCAGGATATGTAGGTTATGAAGAAGGTGGTCAACTAACCGAAAGAGTAAAAAGAAGACCATACTCAGTTGTTTTATTTGATGAAATTGAAAAAGGGCATCCTGACATTTACAGCATGCTTCTGCAAATACTAGATGATGGTTTTCTAACAGATAGTGTTGGTAGAAAAATAAATTTTCAAAATACAATTATAATAATGACCTCTAACATAGGAGTCAAACAAATAAATGATTTTGGCATTGGTGTAGGTTTCGAAACTAAATCTTCTGTGGATCAAACATCTAAAACTGAACAAAAAGTTATTCAGAGAGCATTAAAAAATACTTTCGCACCAGAATTTTTAAATAGGGTCGATGATTGTATTATATTTAATTCATTATCCATTAAAGAGATCAATAAAATTGTAAATATAGAAATCGAAAAACTTAAAGATAGAGTCAACGGAATTGGATACGATTTATCTATATCAACCAAGGCAAAAGCATTTATATGTGACAAAGGTTTTGATAAAAAGAATGGTGCTAGACCTCTTAACAGAATGATTCAAAAATATATTGAAGATCTTATCGCAGAAAATCTTGTTAGTGACAAAATTAAGCAGGGCGACAAATTGTATGTTGATCATAAGTCAGACTCAGAGAATCTTATATTATTAGTTAATAAAAAAGAGGTAGCTTCTTGAAAGTCTTAAAGTTTGGCGGTACATCAGTCGCTAATTCAGAATCAATATCTAAAGTAATATCAATTTTGAACAAAAATCAAAATGATAAAAACTTGATTGTTGTCTCAGCTGTTGCAGGTGTAACAAACCTTTTACAAGAATGTTTAACCTTAAAGGGAAAATCAACTAGAAGTGTTACAAAAGAAATTGAAAAAAAACACTTAGAAATTATTAATAACTTATCAGACCTAAATGTTCAAAGCTCTCTTAAAAGTTTTCTAAGTGAAAAGTTGAATCTACTCGAAGATATTCTTGATGCTATTTCAACTATTGAAGAGGTTACCAAAAATACTGTTTCAAAAGTTTTAACTATAGGAGAGATATTATCAAGTAATATAATTTATGAGATACTTATAAATAGTGGATTTGACGTCACTTATTTAAATTCAAAAGAATTAATACATACAAAAGATTTAAATAATAATGAAGTTTTAGACGGAGATAAATCATCAAAAAAAATTAACAGTAAATTAAGTACTCTGAAAACAAATATGATGATAGCTCCAGGATTTATTTGTTCAAATGCCTTAGGTGAGGTTTCAAATCTTGGAAGAGGGGGGTCTGATTTTAGTGCAGCTATATATGCAAAATATTGTAATGCTAATTGTCTAGAAATATGGACAGATGTCAGTGGAGTATTTAGCGCAAATCCCAAAATTGTAAAAAAAGCCAAACCCATAGAATTTCTATCTTACAAAGAAGCTATGGAGTTATCTTTTTTTGGTGCTAAAGTGATATATTTTCCAACTCTTCAACCTCTAATTGAGGAAAATATTCCCATCTACATTAAAAATACTTTTGATCAAGACGCAAATGGAACATGTATATCAAACTCAACAAAATTAGACGAGGATAATGTTGTTAAAGGAATTAGTCACATTGAAAATATTTCAATAATTAATTTTGAAGGTTCTGGAATGGTAGGGGTTCCTGGTTTTTCAAAAAGATTTTTTGAGTCTCTATCAATTAATCAGATAAACGTAATTATGATTACTCAGGCATCATCAGAATTCTCAATATGTATTGCAATTAGTTCGGAAGATGAAATACTAGCTAAGCAAGTTATTGATAATGAGTTTAAATTTGAAATATCTCAAAAAAAAATAAACGAGGCCCAAATTGAGTCTCATCTTTCAAATATTGCAATTGTAGGAGATAAAATGAAGAGTAAAAAGGGTATTAGTAGTAAGATTTTTAGTTCGTTAGGAAATAACAATATAAATATTAGAGCAATCGCTCAAGGAGCATCAGAAAGAAACATTTCTATAATTATTGATGATATAAATACAAATAAGGCATTAAATTCTCTTCATGAAACTTTTTTTGAAGACAATCTTAAAGATATACATATATTTATAACTGGCGTAGGAAATGTAGGTAAGTTCTTAGTTGAACAAATTAATAACCAAAAAAAAATTATTGCAGATAACCTTAAATTAAATCTAAAAGTTCTTGGTATTTCCAATTCAAAAAGAATGCTAATATCAGAATCAGAAATTGATCTCAATAATTGGCACAACCTTTTAGGAAATTCAGAAACAAAGGCTAATTTTAATGATTTTCAAGATAAACTAATAGAATTAAATCTAAGAAATAGTTTATTTATTGATAATACAGCAAGTGATTTGATACCCTCTGTATACATAAAGTATCTTAAAAGTGGAGTTGGTATTATTACTTGTAATAAAATTGCAAATTCTGGGGAAAATTCAAATTATGAGCTTTTAAAATCTATATCAAGAAATTATAATTCTCCTTTTTTTTATGAAACTAATGTAGGAGCAGCTTTACCTGTAATTAGTACATTGAATGATTTAATAAATTCAGGTGATAAAGTAATTAAGATTGAAGCTGTACTATCAGGCACTTTAAATTATATTTTTAATAGTTTTAAAAAACCTAATACATTTCATAAAATTGTTTCAAAAGCAGTTGATTTAGGATTTACTGAACCTGACCCCAAAATTGATCTATGTGGAGTAGATGTCTCGAGAAAAATATTAATTCTAGCAAGGGAAAGTGGTTTTAAAATTGAATTCGATGATATTGAAAAAAACCATTTCTTACCAGAAGATTCAATAAATACAAAAACTAAAGATGAATTTTTATTATCATTGAAAAATAACGATGATCACTTTAATAAAATATTAAAGAAAGCTAATGAGAAAAATTGTAGATTAAAATTTGTTGCAAAACTCGATAAAGGAAAAGCTAGTGTTGGTTTGGAGTCTGTTCCAAGTGATCATCCTTTTTATAATCTAGTAGGCTCTGATAATATTACTGTATTCTATACTCAAAGATACAGTAAATCCCCTCTTGTTGTTAAAGGAGCTGGAGCTGGAGGTGAGTTTACTGCTTCTGGTGTTTTTGCTGATATAATTAAAGCTAGTCAATAAAAATGGAAAGCATCAAGGTATTTTCGCCAGGAAGTATAACGAACTTATCTTGTGGTTATGATATACTCGGAGTCTGCCTTGAAAATAGAGGTGATGAAATCAAAGTTTCAAAAACGAATCAAAAAAGCATAACAATTAAATCAGTTAATGGATTTAACTTGACTAAAGACATATATAAAAATGTTTCAGGTATTGCTGCTCAGGCACTAATGAAAAAAATAGATATAGATCATGGGTTTGAAATTGAAATTAACAAGGGAATAAAGCCTGGAAGTGGAATTGGAAGTTCAGCTGCAAGTTCAGCAGGAACTGTATTTGCAATAAACCAACTACTTGGTTCGCCATTTAGTTTAATAGACTTGGTAAAGTTCTCAATGGAAGGTGAAAAGTTTGTAAGTGGATCGTTTCATGCTGATAATGTAGCGCCAATAATTTTCGGAGGAATCACTTTAGTCAGAACAATTCGTGAGCTAGACGTAGTTTCACTTCCAATTCCAAAAGATCTAGAAATGATTGTAATCAGACCTAATATTGAAATTAAGACTGCAGACTCAAGAAAAGTTGTTAAAAAGAAAGTTAAAATTGAAAAGATGACTCAACAATCTGCTAATTTAGGTTCATTTGTAAGCAGTCTATACTCTGAAGATTATGATTTAATGTCAAGATCGGTAATTGATCAAGTTGTGGAACCAGATAGAGCATTTTTAATACCTGAATTCGATAACATTCAAAGAATATCAAAGAATAGTGGATCTATTGCTGTAGGAATTTCAGGATCAGGACCTTCAATATTTTCTTTATCAAATAATCGTATTACTTCAAATAAAGTATTAGAAAGTATCTCACAGCATTATAGCTCAATGGATATTGAACATGATGTATTTATATCAAAAGTTAATAGTGGTGGAATTAAAATTATTGAAACAAAGTGAAATATGCTAGTTTAAATCATAACTCTTCCCCTACTTCTTTTATGAAAGCAGTTATTAATGGACTTGCTCCAGATAAAGGTCTTTATTATCCTAAAGAAAAAGTAACACTCTCAAAAGAATTTATTGATTCAATAAAGAACATTGACGATGTTGAGATTTGTTATGAAGTTATCAATAAATATGTAGGAGATGAAATTCCAAAATCAAAACTAATTGAGATCATTAAAAATACAATATCATTTAAAATTCCATTAAAAAAAATTGAAAACTCTATCTATTCACTTGAGCTATTTCATGGTCCAACTTTAGCTTTTAAAGATATTGGTGCAAAATTTATGGCTCAGTGTCTTGATTATTTTAAAAGTTATTATAATTCAAAAAAAATAACAGTATTAGTTGCTACATCAGGAGATACTGGAGGGGCTGTAGCTAAGGGATTTAGTGAAACTAAAGATATTGAAGTTTGTATATTATATCCAAAAGGTAAAATTAGCAAAGTTCAAGAAAGACAAATAACAACTAATGGAAATTATGTTAAGGCTATTGCGGTTAAAGGAGATTTTGATAAATGTCAATCAATGGTAAAAAAAGCATTTAATGATGAAGAGATTAATAGAAAAATTGCACTAACATCAGCAAACTCTATTAATGTAGCTAGGTGGCTTCCTCAAATGTTTTATTATTTTTTAGCTTATAAAAAAATAAAGAATAAAAAGGATAATCTGTTTTCTGTACCTAGTGGAAACTTTGGGAATATTTGTGCTGGAATTTTAAGTAAGTCAATGGGCCTTCCTGTTAATCACTTTATAGCTTCAACTAATATTAACGATACAATCCCAAGATATTTAAAAGATGGTATTTATGAACCATATTCAACAAAGAGAACAATCTCAAATGCAATGGATGTATGTGATCCGAGCAACTTTATTAGAATTCAAAAAATTTTTAATTCTGATCTACAAAAGCTAAAAAAAGATGTATCAAGTTTCAGCTTTGATGATAAATCAACAAAAGAAACGATAAGATCATTATATAATTCATACAATTATCTTACCTGTCCCCATTCTGCTATTGGGTATCTCGGATTAAAGAAATATTTAAATACGAGTAATTTAAACAATGTGAATGGAATTTTTATTTCAACTGCTCACAGTATAAAATTTAAAGATGTTGTTGAAAGTACTATTAACTCTAGTATTAAATATCCAAAGTCAATTAAAGAGATTCTAAAAAAAGAAAAAGAATCATTCTCAATAGATAGCTATTCAGAATTAAAAGAGTATTTATTATATAGAGTTTAATAATCAATCATAAATGAAAAAAACAATTCTTTTTGGTAGACATCAAAAGCTAAATGCAAAAATTGTTGATTTTGCAGGATATATGATGCCAATTAGCTACACATCAGTCAATGAAGAGCATATGCATATCAGAAATAAAGTTGGCATATTTGATGTTTCCCATATGGGTGAATTTGAAATTTCAGGAACAAATTCATTTAAATTTCTGCAGTATTTATGTTCCAATGATATTTCAAAAATTGATGTTGGTAAAGCACAATATAACTGTATGACAAATGAGTCTGGGGGAATTATTGATGATTTGATAGTCTACAGACTTGATATTAATAAATATTTTTTAGTTGTTAATGCAGCAAACATCTCAAAAAATTGGAAATGGATAAAAATTAAAAATAAAAAATTTAATTGTTCAATATCTAATTTATCAGATCATATTTCACTTTTAGCAATTCAAGGACCTGATGCAGAATCACTTTGTGAGAATTTTACAAATGAAAAAATATCACTTCTAAAAAACTACTCTTTTATTGTGGGAAAATTTGCTGGAATCGAGAATATACTTATCTCAAAAACTGGATATACTGGATCAGGAGGATATGAAATCTATATTCCAAATAAAAAAACATTAAAAATTTGGGATACTTTATTTTCAAATGAAAAATATGATCTAAAGCCAATTGGACTTGCTGCAAGAGACACTTTAAGAATTGAAATGGGTTATTGCCTTTACGGAAATGATATTAATGAAGACACTTCCCCAATTGAAGCAAATTTAAAATGGATCACTAAAACTGAAACCAATTTTATAGGAAGTAGTAATATCGAGAAACAAATCGATTTTGGGGTAAAAAGAGAATTGGTAGGATTTAAATTAATTGAAAAATCTATTCCAAGAAATGGATATAAGATTTATAATTTAGAAAAAAAAATCATTGGCAATGTTACATCAGGTACATTTTCACCAATGTTAAAAATTGGAATTGGACTTGCTTATATAGATACTAACTATCCGAAAAATCAAGTTATTTTGATAAAAATAAGAGATAAATTTATAAAAGCTAAAAAAGTGGAAACACCATTTATTTAAACATGGGAAGAGCATTTGAATTTCGGAAAGCCAGAAAAATGAAAAGATGGTCTAATATGGCTAAAACCTTTACAAGAATTGGTAGAGACATTATAATTGCTGTGAAAGAATTTGGTCCAGATCCTTCCTCAAACTCAAGATTAAGAGCAATAATACAAAATGCGAAAGGAGCTAATATGCCTAAAGAAAATATTGAAAGAGCTATTAAGAAAGCTTCTGAAAAAAGCACAGAAAATTTTAAGGAACTAATATTAGAGGGGTATGCGCCCAATGGAATTGCAATTCTTATTGAAGCTGCAACAGATAATAGTAATAGAACAGTAGCAAACATTAGAAGTTATTTCAATAAATGTGATGGAAGCTTAGCAACTTCAGGATCTGTCGACTTTTTATTTAATCACTATTGTTTTTTTCAAGTTAAAAATGAAGGCTTTGACATTGAAGAACTTGAACTTGAATTAATTGATTTTGGAGCTATTGAATTAATTGAATTAGAGGATGAGATCATTATTACTGCAAAGTTTGAGGACTTTGGGTCTATTCAAAGAGAATTAGAAAGAAAAGAATTTAAAATTTCTTCAATTGAATTCGAAAGAGAAGCTATAACAAAAAAAAATCTTAATAAAGATAACATTCAAAAAGTTGAGAAATTAATAAATATGATTGATGAAGATGAAGATGTACAAAATGTCTATCATGATATGAAAAACCATTAATTAAGATTATTTCTCACTAATACATCAACAACTTTTTTTTTAAGTTCTATAAAATCCTTATTTATGTCACCACTGGGATAAAATTTATTATATATTGTAACCTCTTTTTTCATATAATCAAATGATACCATGAGTATTGGTAAATTTGCTTTTAATGCAATGTAATAAAATCCTGTTTTCCATTTTTTTACTTTTTTTCTTGTACCTTCAGGTGCAACTGCTAATATTTTAATTTTACCTAATTTGAATAGTTCAACAACTTTATTAACAATGTTTAATTTCTTTGTTCTGTCTATAGGAATCCCCCCAAGAAATTTTAATAAAAAAGAACTAACTGGAGTAAATAACTCTTTCTTTGCAATAAATTTAATTTTTAAGCCCGAGTAAGTTCTTATCAATATTGCAATTATTAAATCAAAATAACTTGAGTGAGGGACTACAGCAATAATGTATTTTTCATTTAATGGTAAGTTACCAATTACTTTCCATCCTATTATTTTTTTTAAAATAAACTTTGATAACACTTTAATCATTTGATGAAATGAATTTTTCAGCTTTTACTAGATCTTCGGGAGTATCTATAGATATTCCATGAAAATTAATATTTACCATTTTAACTTTTTTAGAATTTTCAATAATTCTATTTCCTTCAAGATTTTCAATAATTTCAAGACTTAGCCTTTTTAAATTAGAAAATTCAATCAAAGATTGTTTCTTAAATGCATATATCCCGATATGACGATTATAATCATTTAAATTTTTTGAACCATATGGTATTGGTAATCTAGAAAAGTATATAGCATTATTATTCTTATCAACTATTACTTTGACATTATTTGGATTACTTAGTTCATCAAATGATCTAAACTTTGTCATAAGTGATACTATTTCAACATTTTTATCATTAAAAGATTTGATTAAGCTATTAATAGCTTTTTTATCAAAAAATGGCTCATCACCTTGAAGATTTACAATAATATCAGAATTTATTTTAATTGCTGCCTCAGCTATTCTATCTGTACCTGAATTATGGTTTTTTAGAGATTTGAAAGTATTACCTCCTGCTGAATCGATAAGTTTTATTATCTCATCATTACCACTGACAACAAATACATCATCAAAAAGATTGGTATTTCGAGCAGCGATATATGTTTTTAAAATAATCGGTATCCCGTCAATTTTTTTTATTAATTTATTTGGAAACCTTTTAGATTCAAGTCTTGCTGGGATTAATGCTATAGTTTTCATTTTTAAATATTTTTCTAATATAATTCATTTATATATTGTTTAACGAAAAAAAAAAAATTGTAGATTTGTTTAAATCAAAATATACCAAGATGAATAAAAAACGTGTATTAGAATTATTTTTATGGTGTCTATCAATATTTTTCGCCTCACAAATATACAGTTCTATAAACGGACCAATAAAATTTAATCAAGTAAAAAATGAGAGGTATACTCAGGTAATAAACAGATTAAAAGATATAAGGACTGCTCAAATTGCCCATAAAGATGTAAATGGTTTCTATGCAAATAATTTTGACAGTTTAGTAAGCTTTATTGATAATGGTATTTTTACAGTTATTGAAAAAAGAGACTCTTCATATCTTGAGTACAATAGGACATATAGAATTGATATGCTCAAGGAAATTGAGATTGTTGATACACTCGGGTTTGTACCAGTTAAAGATTCTTTGTTTGGAGATACTGAATCTTATAAAATGATGGCTAAAGTACCAATTGATGGAGCTGATTCTGAATTTTCTATCATGGCAGATATTATTGATAAGAATGGATATCAAGTTCCAGTTTTTGAAGTTAAAGTAAAAAAAGATATTGTTCTTTTTGATCAAAATAAAGATCTTCTTGATCAAGAAAATAAAGTTATTTCAGTTGACGGTGTCAACGGGCCTGAAATTATATTAGGCTCTATGAGTGATGTAAGCACAAGCGGAAACTGGCCTACAATTTTTGATGCAAAAAATAAATAATAAAAATTATAAAGCATCAATTTTTCAATTTGAGTCATTCTTTCATTTAGACTTTTTAATTGATAGCATTTCATCATCTTATGATGATAATAAAAACTTGTCTAAAATTTTAAATATAATAGATGAATACTCTCTAAATCATATTGATATAATCCACTATAATACCAATCCGACGTTAATACCATTTAAATATTATGATGAAAATATTAAAAATAAGTATTTAGAAACCAACACTAACATAAAAAATAAAATATATGAGGATATATCTTATGATAAAAAAATTGCTGTTGTATACTCAATGAATAATTGTCTAGCAAAAGTTTTTAATATAAATGATGTGGTATTTAAGCATACTAATTATTTTACTAGATTATACAATTATTTATTAGGTACTTTAAAAAACTTAGATGGATTTTCTTTTTTTATAAATCTAAGTAGTAAAACATTTGAAATAATAATATTTAATAAAACTGAATTTTTATTTTTCAATTCTTTTGAAATTAACGACGAAAATGAATTTTTATATTATACTTTTTTTGTGTTAAAAAATTTTCAAAGCTCATATAAAAAAGATAAGATTATATTTTTAGGTAAATATGAAAAATTTCAGAAATTCTACAATCATGCCTGTAAATATTGTGAAATTGAATTCATTGAGAATGATATTCATAGCCTAATAAATTTTAAAAAACATTCTTTTTCAATTTTAAATGAGAATAATATCAGGGACTAGTAAGAGTTTAAGAATTAAAGTTCCAAGAGGCTTACAGATTAGACCAACCACTGATAAAGTTAAAGAATCTCTATTCAATATATTATCAAATAAATTTAACTTTGATGAACTAAAAGTTTTAGATCTATTTGCAGGTACAGGAAATATATCATACGAGTTTTCTTCCAGAGGTAGTAATAGAGTAATTTCGGTTGATAATAATTTTAAGTGCATAAAGTTCATACAAGAGATGTCAAGAATAAATAATTTTAGTGTGATTACTAAAAAAGCTGATTATATAGATTTTTTATTAAATACTGATGAGAATTTTGATATTATTTTTGCAGACCCACCTTACATTTTTTCAGAAGACCAATATATTAAATTGTTAAATTTAGTTAAGCAAAGTGATGTTCTTTTAAATAATGGAGAAATAATTATTGAACATAGCTCAAAAATTTCTTTATTGAAAAGGTATGGTAATGTCAATGAGAGGATCTATGGGAGTACTAAACTAAGTTTTTTAAAAAAAGCAAGCCTATAAGCCGGATTCTGTCTAGTCTTATCATTTATCTAGATGCAATATTACTATTACATTCATACCGCCTACCCATCTACATAAAACGAGCAATCTTAAATTGTAGATATACTTGGCGTTTCACCATGCAGAGTTTACAAGATTCCACTACAGCATTACCTGTACATACTTTCTGTTGCACTATTCCTATCCATTATAGACGACGGGCGTTACCCGCTGCATTGCTCTTTGGTGTCCGGACTTTCCTCTGAAAAATCAGCGATAAGAAGGCTTGCATTACAAAGATAATATTTGTTGATAATTTTATTAAAAAAAAAGTATCAATTAAGAATTAAATTTTCTCAATCTTTATATTTGTTTAAATGAAAAATTCAATTTCATCAGCTGCAGAATATAGACCTAAAAACTTCAATGATATGATAGGTCAGGATCCAATTGTTAAGACATTGAGTAACGCCATAAAAAATAATAGTGTTCCTCAAGCACTTCTTTTCTGCGGACCCAGAGGTGTTGGAAAAACTTCATGTGCTAGAATTCTTGCAAAAATGATAAATGGGATGATTGAAGATTTTGAGTATAATATCTTTGAATTAGATGCAGCATCAAATAATTCAGTAGAGGATATTAGGAACATAACTGAACAAATTAGAATTCCCCCTCAAATAGGAAAATACAAGGTATATATAATTGATGAAGTCCATATGTTGTCAAATCAGGCATTTAATGCATTTTTAAAATCTTTAGAGGAGCCCCCACTACATGTTGTTTTTATACTTGCTACCACAGAAAAGAATAAAATTCTTCCAACAATCCTATCTAGATGTCAAATTTATGATTTTAAAAAAGTAGATAGTGAATCAATCACAAAACTATTACTAAAAATTTGCAATGAAAAAAACATTTTTTTTGAAGATGGATCTTTATCATTAATTTCAGAAAAATCTGATGGTTCAATTAGAGATTCGCTTTCAATCTTTGATAGGTTAGTTAGTTTTACTGATTCTAATCTTACAATCGATGAAGTCACATTTAACTTGAATGTTTTGGACTTTGAGACATATTTTAGACTTTCTAAATTAATTTGTAAAAGAGATATTCCAGAAATACTTTATTTATATAATAACATATATAATAATGGTTATGATGATTTAAATTTTTTGGATGGATTATTAAAGCATTTAAGAGAATTACTTATTTACAAATTAGGCTCATCTGATAAACTCTCAAATTACAGTAATGAATTAGGTAAAAAATATTTTGATCATTCAAAAGATATGTCAGATGAAACTTTGATATCGATGATAGATATTATTAATGACACCATTATAAATTATAAAAAAATTAATGATAAGAGAATTCATCTTGAGCTCTGCTTAATGAAACTAGCATCTATTGATAGTAATAAAAAAAAAACTCTAATTAAAACGAGTGAGCTTCAACAAAATTTGGATAACCACTCTGAGGATTTAAAGAATATTAAAGTTTCTGAATCTGAAGAATTATTTATACAACCTTTAAAAAAAAATATTTCTTCATTATCAATTGCTAGTCTTAGATTTAAAAAATCTATAGAAGAAAAAGATAATGATTTAAGCAAAGAACTTCCATACGATAATTTTACTAATAATGACTTTAACAAAGCTTGGAAAAAGTTCTGTAAGTCAGAAAAAGAAAAAGGAAATACTAATATTCTTTCTTTATTAAAAATGAAACAACCATCTATTGAGGATAATAATATTGTCATAAACACTTTTAATAAAATGAATTTCAAAGAGATGAGAGCTTACAAGAGCAAAATAGAGTCATTCATATCAAAAGAACTAAATAATTACTCAGTATCTGTCGATATTAAATTATCTGAAGAATCTGATAAAAAATCATATCTAAATATGAAAGAAAAGCTTAAAATTATTCAAGATAGTAACAAAAATATAAGTTCCCTTATTGATGAGTTTAAACTAAGGGTTTAATTTATATCCATTTTTGTCAAAAAAAATTTCCTTAATCATACCATCAACTAAGCCTGTTTTTGGTATGAACATCTTATTAGAATTAACTGATTCCATTGTCAATAAAAATATTTCTAGTGCAGGAATAATCACATCAGCCCTATCAGGATTCAAGTCAAATTTTATCATTCTTTCTGTATAATTATATTTTTTCATTTTATTCAAAAGATCTTTTAAAGATAAAAATGAAACGGGTTTACCAGCTTTTGTCCCAGACATTGATTGTATTTTATTAATATTACCACCAGTAGCAAATAATTTTATTTTATCATTTAAATCAATATTTGATATTAACCAATTTTTAATTTTATCAATAGCTAAAGAATTATCAAAATTGTTTAAAAGCCTTACTGTTCCAATTTTAAAGGATTTGGATTTTTTTTCCATACCTTTTTTTAAAATTGAATACTCTGTGGTTCCACCGCCTACATCAACATATAGATAAGTTTTATTATATTCTAATTTATTCAGCATATTGCCTTTAGCAATAATTTGAGCTTCTTTTAAACCACTAATTAAATTAATTGTTATCCCAGTTTCATTTTTGACATTTGAAATTACATTTTCTGAATTCTTTGATTCTCTAATAGCTGAGGTTCCATATATTTGATACTCGTCTACATCATGAACCATCATCATGTATTTAAATGAAAGAATAGCATTAGAGAGGATTTTTATCTTATTGTCAGATATGAAACCACTCTTAAAAGAATCCTCTCCGAGTCTTAAGGGTAATCTTATATATGAATTTTTTTGAAATATATATTTTTTTTCAGATTTAATGACATAGGAAATTAGCATCCTAACAGCATTAGATCCAATGTCAATTGCAGCTATCTTTTTCAATTAGTCTAATATATTATTAAAGTAATCATATGTATCCCATTGGGATCTTATTTTTTTACTCAAATTATTAACAAATTTATTTTGAGGCTCATAGTTTATGAGTCTGGTCTTTACATTATCTTTTTGGCTGATCTTAAGTGTTTCTAATATTTGATTTTTAATATTTTCTTGATAAATTGGACATGCAACTTCAACTCGTTTTTCAATATTTCTTGTCATTAAATCAGCTGATGATATATATACTTTTTTATCTCCTCCATTTTCAAATACATATACTCTTGAATGCTCTAGATATTTATCAACTACACTTTTAACCTGAATATTTTCACTTAATCCAGATCTATTAGGAATGAGACAGCATATTCCCCTAACTAACAATTTTACTTTGACACCTGATTTACTTGCCTCGTATAACTTATCTACAAATTTATAACTAGTGAAACTATTTAATTTAAAGATAATTTTAGCTTTTATACCTTTTCTAGCGTTAGATATTTCATTATCAATCATTTCAAAAAGTTTTTTAGAAGTATGATGGGGAGATACAATTAAGTGCTTATAATTATAAATTTTATAATTAGATTGGAGAAAATCAAAGACTTTATTAACTTCATTTAATATTTTTTGATTTGATGTAAATAATGTAAAATCAGAATAAACCCTAGCAGTAGATTCATTAAAATTTCCTGTACTAATAAATCCATAGTATTTATTTTTATTACTTTTAATTCTTTCAATTATGCAAATTTTAGAATGGACTTTTAAGCCTTTAACTCCATAAATTAAATCTACACCAGCTGCTTTCAACTCTTGTGATACTTTAATATTATTTTCTTCATCAAATCTGGCTTGAAGTTCAATCTGAACTAATACTTTTTTACCATTTTTAGCAGCGTTTATTAAACAACTTATAACATTTGATTTTTTTGATAATCTGTACAATGTAATTTTAATAGATTTTACACTTGGATCAATTGCTGATTGTCTTAAAATTGATATCAAGTATGAAAATGAATGGTATGGTGTATACATAAGGAAATCTCTTTTCATGAGTTGATCCAAAAGATTTAATTCAATTTTAAAATTTTTAATATTTAATACTTTATCCTTTGGATATAATAAATCTAACCTTCCTAAATCAGGAAAATTCATGTAATCACTTCTATGATGATATTTTCCTCCAGGAATTAAACTATCATGAGATGTTATTCTAATTTTTTTGATGAGATAATTTAATGTTACTTTTGGTACTGAATCATCATAAACAAGCCTTACAGGGTTACTGATTTTTCTTTTATTTACATACTCTTGAATCTTTTTCATATAACTTTTAGATAAATCCATATCATCAATATCTAATTCTGCATCCCTAGTAATTTTTAACATGTGTGCTTCAATACTTGAATATTCAAAAAAACTAAATATAATATCCAGATGATATCTGATTATATCATCTATAAACATTATATATTGTTTATTATCTTTTTTTGGAAGAACTACAAACCTACTAATATCTCTTGGAATTTCAACTAAAGCATAGACATCGTTAGCCTTATTTAGTTTAAGATTTACAATAAGGAAAGCTTTATTATCACTAAAATCATGATATTTATTATCTGAAAGTATAATTGATACAAGAGACGGGCTTATTTTTCTAATAAAATAATCTTTTAAAAATTCAATATGTGAATTAGGAACATTTTTTTCATCAATAATAACTATATTTTCATCTTTTAGTGATTCTTCAATTGAACTAAGTATCAATGAACTTTCACGTTGAAGATTAATAACTTTTGAGGTAATCATGTCAAGGAGACCTTTAGCAGCAATATTATCTTTGTTATTTCTATTTGAAGCTCTGGTATCAGCAATTCTCTTAATTGTTGCGTATCTAACTTGAAAAAATTCATCAAGATTATTTGAAAAAATACCTATAAATCTTAATCTTTCCAGAAGTGGAACTTCATTATTATATGCTTCTTGTAATACTCTGGCATTAAAATCTAGCCAGCTTAACTCTCTGTTTATATAATTAGATTTCACTCTTTAAATTATTTAAATAAGCCACTGGTTTCAAATTTACAATATCAAACCATTTATCAGATTTAAATTTTAAGGAAAACCATCTAGCAGTAGGTAAATTTAAAATTTTATTTTCGGAAAAATAATTTGAAATTTCTGTGTAAGCTGGGTTATGTCCAACTAATACAACCTCAGAATATCTATTATCAATTTTCTTTATAAAATTAAATACATCATTGCAGTCAAATGTATAAAGTTCTTCACATATCTTAATTTTATTGAAATTAATTGATAAACTTCTAGATAATAAAATAGATGTGTGAATAGCTCTGTTTGCAGAGCTTGAAAAAATTATTTCTGCGGAAATGAAATGATTCTTGGATAAATCAGCAACTTTTTTAATTTTTTTAATACCAATCATACTTAGAGGTCTATCAATATCTATAAGACCATTATCCCAAGAAGACTTTGAGTGCCTCAGAAAAGTAATTACCTTCATTTAGGGTGATAAAATTTGAATTTCCCATTTATTCTCTTTTAAATGACAAATAATTCTGTTATGAAGCCTATTTTCTCTTCCTTGCCAGAATTCGATTTCTTTTATATTTATCTCAATTCCTCCCCAATGATTAGGTCTTTTTAAACTTAAATTTTTATTTTTATTTAAGAAATTATTGTATCTATTTAATAGTTCTTCATAGCTCTCTATTACCTGACTTTGTCTAGATATTATAGCAGCTGCCTGACTTTCTAATGGTCTTGATTTAAAGTATGTATCTGAATAGTTCTCATCTGTCTTACTTGCTACACCTTTAAAAATGACCTGTCTTTCGAGAGGAGCCCAATAAAAGGAAGCACATATATTTGGATTATCGGATAAGGCTTCACCTTTTTTACTATTATAATTTGTAAAAAAAACTAGACTTCTATCTTTAATTTCCTTTAGAAGAACAACTCTTGAGGATGGTCTATTTTTTAAAATAGTTGAAATAGTCATAGCATTGGGCTCAATTATTCCATCTACTTTTTCAGCTTCTTTAAACCATTTCTTAAAAAATTTTATTGGATTATTTCCAAGATCATTAATTCTTAATGAATCTTTGTCGTAAAATTTTCTATAATTAAATAATTTCATTGTTAATTTATTGATAAGTTTAATTTTGAGGCAAGTAGATACATTACAGCCATTCTTACAGCTACACCATTTTCAACTTGATTTAAAATAATTGAATTTTTTGATTCAACAATATCAGATGTAATTTCTATACCTCTATTAATAGGTCCAGGGTGAAGTATAAGTATATCTTTCTTGATATTGTTAATTTTATTTGTGTCTAAGCCAAATAGCATGGAATACTCTCTATTATTCGGAAAATATGATTTTTCCATTCTTTCTTTTTGAACCCTTAATACATTCACAGCGTCTGACCATTTCAATGCTTTTATTATATCTGTTTCAATTGAAACATTAAGAGATTCAATTTCTTTTGGAATTAGAGTAAAAGGGCACGATACTTTAATATTTGCGCCAAGTAGATTCAGGGCATGAATATTGGAAATTGCTACTCGCGAATGAAGTATGTCTCCAACAATTAATATATTCTTATTTTTAAGATCTCCCAAACTCTCAGTCAATGAAAAACAATCTAAGAGAGCCTGAGTAGGATGCTCGTGAGAACCATCTCCAGCATTTATAATACATGAATCAGTGTTTTTAGAAAGTAGCAATGGTGAGCCAGGGTTTGGATGTCTTAAAATAATCATATCAACTTTCATGGCAAGAATATTATTAACTGTATCAATTAAAGATTCACCTTTATTTAAAGAAGATGATGAACTTGAGAAACTTACGACATCTGCTCCCAGTCTTTTTTGAGCTAATTCGAATGATATTTTAGTTCTGGTACTATTTTCAAAAAATAAATTTGCAATAGTTATATCCCTGAGGGTAGGAACTTTTTTTATCGGTCTGTTGATTATCTCTTTAAAGTGAAGGGCAGTTTTAAAAATAAGATTAACATCAGCCTTTTTAAGCGATTTAATACTTAAAAGATGGTCAACACTTATATTATCCATTAATTTTCAATATATATTATATTATTATTAATATTATCATTCCATTCGACACTTACCCTGTCACCTTTGAAAGTATCAATTTTAGATCCACAATAATTTGCTTCAATAGGTATTTCTCTTTTATATCTCCTATCAATTAAAACTAAAAGCTCAATTGATTTTGGCCTTCCATAGGAGTCCATTGATGACATAGCTGCTTTTATGCTTCTACCTGTAAAAAGTACATCATCTATTAAAACAACATTTTTGTTTTCAATTGAAAAGTTTATTCGAGTTGTGCTAGCTGAAAGAGTTTTTTCAGACCTCCTGAAATCATCTCTAAAAAAAGTAAAATCAAGTATACCACTACTTATGTTTATATCAGGATAATCTTTTTTGAAAATTTCGAGAATTTTATTTGCCAAAAAAATACCCCTTGGTTGTAATCCAATTAAAACAGTATTATTGAAGTCTTTATGATTTTCTACTAACTCACAAACTAGCCTATTTAGAATAATTTCTATTTTTTTTGAATTAAGTAATATTTTTTTTGGCATTGTAATTAATTAATGTAAAAATATAAATTTTATAATTTTAGTTTAAAAAAAAAATCCTCAATAATTGAGGATTTAAATTACTCTTCATCTTTTTTATCAGGATTGTAATCCTTTGAATTATCTTTTTCAATATCATCTGGTTCGATATCACTGTGTGTTTGCATGTGAGATACAACAACACGTTTAAACTCCTTACTAAACTCAATTACTTTAAACTCAGCAAAATCCCCTTTAACAAGCTTTGATCCATCTTGCTTAATAAGATGTCTTTGAGGACAAAATGCAGATATATCATCGTTAAAATTAATAATAGCACCTTTATCTATTAATTCAGAAATTTCAGATTTGTGAATAGAATCAACAGCAAAGTCCTTTTCATATAAATCCCATGGATTATCTTTTGTTTGTTTATGACCTAAGCTCAATTTT
>CAJPUS010000095.1 GCA_905380995.1 uncultured Flavobacteriaceae bacterium | reverse complement strand
GATTTACCAGTGTAATATGGATGAGATGTTCTTGATATTTCAAGCTTATAAAGAGGGTATTCTACACCACCAATTTTTGTGGTCTCCTTAGTTTCAACAGTAGATTTTGTGATAAATACATCATTATTAGACATATCTTTAAATGCAACAAGTCTGTAGTTTTCAGGATGTGTATTACTTCTCATAGCTTAAAGGTGAGTGCAAATTTAAAATTTTTTTCATTTATCCTATCATTATAATTGCTTAATTTTACTTTTTAGAATAATACAAAAATGGATGTGTCCGTACAAAAATTAAAATCCGTAATAATAAAATCTGGATTGTACTTTGGACTTACTGTTGTTGCCTTCAATTTTATTACAGCCTATATGGGTCTTAGTGATGAATTTTCAATGACTATAATTGGCTTTTATTATGCTGTTTTCTTCACTACAATATTTATTATTATTCCTCTAAGTCAATACAATTTTAAGAGATTAAATAATGGAATATTATCACTATCCGAAGCAATGAAACTTGGTTTGGGTATTCTTTTGATTGGATTATTGATAATTATATTTTCTCAATTAATTATCTGGGAATTCATTACTGATCAGGGACAATTTATAATATCTACTGAAAATGCAATAAAAGATAACATACCCCCTGAAATGTTAACAGATGAGATTTTAGAGGAAGCAAGAGAGGATATAAAAAAACAATTTAGTTTTAGATCTATTACAGTAAGAATTATGACTAACTTATTTTTAATATCAATATATACTTTAATTACAGGTTTAGCTCTCAAGAATAAATAATTACATAAATTATTATGGATGTTTCAATTGTAATACCACTTTATAATGAATCTGAGTCTCTAGAAGAACTCAACGAATGGATTAATAGATCTTTTATTGATCATAGCTTTTCTTATGAGATAATTTATATTGACGATGGCAGCAATGATAAATCATGGAAAATTATTGAGAAAATTGCAAAGAGAAACAATAATGTTAAGGGTATCTCATTCAATAAAAATTATGGAAAATCTCAAGCACTAAGAGTTGGTTTTATTGAGTGTAAAGGAAGATATGTAGCAACACTTGATGCTGACCTTCAAGACTCGCCTGAAGAAATTCCAGTTATGATTGATAAACTAATCAATAATGAATTCGATATGATTTCAGGTTGGAAAAAGAAAAGATACGATTCATATTTTTTTAAAAAAATTCCATCCTTATTTTTCAATATAGTTGCAAGATTTTTTTCAGGTATAAAGCTTAATGATTTTAATTGTGGAATAAAGGTTTATAAGATAGAAGTAATTAAATCAATTAATTTATATGCTGACATGCATAGATTTATTCCAATTCTTGCAAAAAATGAGGGATTTAAAAAAATCGGAGAGCATGTAGTAAAGCATCAACCAAGAAAATATGGTGTAAGTAAATTTGGAAATGAGAGATTTGTTAGAGGTTTTCTTGATATAATAACCTTATGGTTTACAAATAAATTTGGACGAAGACCAATGCATTTTTTTGGTTTAATTGGTTCTATAATGATTGTTATAGGTATTTTGTTCACAATATATCTTGGTTACAACAAATTATTTATTGATACAAGTTCTAGAATGATTACAACCAGACCTGAATTCTATGTTGCTTTAACTACTATGATTTTAGGAGCACAATTTTTTATTGCAGGATTTATAGCAGAATTAATCTTAAAATTTAACCTAAATAAAGACAAGTATTCAATAAAAAATAAAACTTTTTAAATGAATTATTTTACAAGAGTACTTAAATATGGACTTGATTACAAATACTTTGCAGTACTTAATGTTATATTCAATATTCTTTATGCAATTTTCAGTGCCTTAGCATTTGTCTCATTTATTCCCATGCTTGATGTACTATTTAAACAAACAAAAAAAGTTTTTGTTAAACCAGAGTTTCAAGGTATTGGGGATATAAGGGAATATGCAGAAAATTATTTCAATTACTATATCTCAAAACAATTAGAAACAGATATTTCATTAACACTTATCATGGTTGTAAGTATAGTTGTTTTCTTTTTTCTTATGAAGAATATTTTCAATTATTTAGCACTTTACAACATTACATTTGTAAAAAATGGTCTTTTAAAAAAATTAAGAGAGAATCTTTATTCAAAAGTTTTACTTATGCCAATTTCATATTTTATCAATAAGAAAAAAGGTGACTTGATATCTAGGATTACTACTGATATTCTTGAAATTCAAACATCATATTTGTCAATACTAGAATTGATGGTCAGAGAACCTTTGACTATCTTATTTACAATTGTTGTAATGTTTACAATAAGTCCATCTCTTACATTATTTGTAATATTATTTATTCCTATTTCAGGATTTATTATATCAATAATTGGTAAAAAATTAAGAAAAGACTCTAAAGAGTTACAACAACAACAAAGCAACTTTCTTTCAATAATAGACGAAACAATTAGTGGCCAAAAAGTTATTAAGTCTTTTTTATCAGAATCTTTTTTTTCAAGAAAATTTAATGTTATTAATAATTTACTACTTAGTTATTCTAATAAAGTATTGAATAGAAAAAATTTAGCTGGCCCTTTTAGTGAGTTTATGGGAATATTGGTTATAGGTATACTTTTATGGTTTGGTGGAAAAATGGTACTTATAAACGAATCAATTTCTGGTACAACTTTCATAGTATTTATGGGGCTTGCTTACAACATATTAACTCCTGCTAAAAATTTAAGTAAATCTTTTTACAGTATAAAAAAGGGAAATGCTGCAGCTGAAAGGGTTTTTGAAATTATTGAATATAACAAAGAATTGCATGATCAAGGAAGAAGTATTGATATGAAAGAGTTTAAAAATGAGATATGCTTTAGAGATTTGGAATTCAGTTATGGTAATTCCAAGATTATAGATAAAATAAATTTTAATATAAAAAAGGGTGAAAAAATTGCCTTAGTTGGATCATCGGGTAGTGGTAAAACAACGATAGCTAATCTTCTCAATGGTTTCTTTAATCCAAATTCTGGAAATATCATAATTGATGGAATTAATATAAACAATATAAAAAGAGAATCATTATACATGAATATATCAATTGTAACTCAAGAATCAATTCTTTTTAATGACACTATATTTAATAATATCAAAATTGGAAACTTAGAATCAGAAAAAGAGGATATTATTAGTGCTGCAAAAGAAGCTAATGCACATGATTTTATAAAAGAACAAATAAATGGTTATGATACTGTAATTGGAGATTATGGTAATAAATTATCTGGTGGACAAAAACAAAGACTTACAATTGCTAGGGCAATGTTAAAAAGCCCTTCTATTTTAATTTTGGATGAAGCTACTTCATCACTTGATAGTAAATCGGAGAAAAAAATTCAAGATGCAATAGATAAACTAATGCAAGGAAAAACCTCTTTGATTATTGCCCATAAGTTTTCAACAATTAAGAAGTGTGACAAAATTATACTTATTGATAAAGGTAAAATAGTTGCACAGGGAACACATGACGAACTTATTAACTCAAATTCTTCATATAAAAAAATGAATGAGCTACAAATCTAAATCTAAATCAGTTAAATTTACAGCTTAATATTCTATAATGATATTATTTTTTGGTGATCCAAAGCTAAAAGTTTTTGTAGTTGAAATTTCAGAGGAACTATCAATTGAAAATAAAAAAAAACTATCCTGGATTCTTGATACTGAAATCATAGAATCAAAAGAAATATCTTTAGAGTTTATTGGACCAAAATCTTCTATGATTACACCATGGAGTACCAATGCAGTTGAGATTACAAAAAACATGGGTTTAAAGGATATTAGTCGTATTGAAGTTTTCACAAATTATAATAGAGCTAAAAATTTTGATAAAATGATTAATCAGAAATATAAAGGTCTTTTCCAGAATATCTTTGATAATCATACAAATCCTACCAAAATTAATTTTATTAATAGTATTTCAAATTATAATGATCAGCAAGGCTTAGCCCTTGATGATTTTGAAGTTAAATATTTAGAAAATTTGTCGTTAAAACTTGGAAGAAAATTATCAGACTCTGAAGTTTATGGATTTTCACAAGTTAATTCTGAACATTGTAGACATAAAATTTTTAATGGAAAATTTATTATAGATGGTCATGAAAAAAATGAAAGTTTATTTGATTTAATCAAATTAACTTCCAAAAAAAATAAAAATTCTATAGTATCAGCTTATTCTGATAATGTTGCATTTATAAATGGTCCATTAATAGATCAATTTCAACCTAGTACAGGTGAAGAGGCCAGTTATTATATTAATAAAGAAATTAAAAGTATAATTTCTTTGAAAGCTGAGACTCATAATTTTCCTACTACTGTTGAGCCATATAATGGGGCAGCTACAGGTTCTGGTGGAGAAATAAGAGATAGAGCAGCCGGGGGAACAGGTTCACTACCATTAATTGGTTCTGCTGTATACATGACTCCCTATTCAAGATTAAATGATAAAAAAATTTGGGAAAAAAATATACAGGAAAGAGATTGGAAATATCAAACACCTTCAGATATTTTAGTTAAAGCGTCAAATGGTGCTTCTGATTTTGGCAACTGCTTCGGTCAACCTCTCATAGTAGGATCATTATTTACATTTGAACACAAAGAAGGTGAGAAAATTCATTCATATGACAAAGTAATTATGCTAGCCGGAGGAGTCGGGTATGGTGAACTTAAGCAATCTATAAAAAGGAAACCAAAAAAAGGTGATACTATAGTACTTTTAGGAGGTGATAACTACAGAATTGGTATGGGGGGGGCTTCAGTGTCATCTACTGATATTGGAAGTTATGATAATTCAATAGAGCTTAATGCAGTACAAAGGTCAAATCCTGAAATGCAGAAAAGAGTTACAAATACTATTAGATCATTATTTGAAATGGATGAAAATCCAATATTATCAATTCACGACCACGGTGCAGGAGGCCACTTGAACTGTTTCTCAGAATTGGTTGAAGATATTGGAGGTGAAATATATTTGGACTCGCTACCTATGGGTGATCCATCTTTATCTTATAAAGAGCTTATAGGAAACGAGTCTCAAGAAAGAATTGGTCTAATCATAAGAGAAAAGGATTACGAAATACTAAAGAATATTGCAGAAAGAGAAAGAACACCGGTTTACAAAGTTGGAAAGATAACAGCAGATAATAAATTTAGAGTATTTGATAGAAATAATGGAATTGAAACAATTAATCTTGAAATTGATAGCCTGTTTGGTAATACTCCAAAAAAAATTATAAATGATATAACTAAGAAAATTAATTTTTCTTCAATAGAATATAATTCAAAAAATATTTATGAATATGTTGAAAATGTCTTATCAATTGAATCAGTTGCATGCAAAGATTGGCTTACAAATAAAGTTGACAGATGTGTTACTGGCAGAATTGCTCAACAACAAACAGTTGGTGAAATTCAGTTACCTCTCTCTAATTGTGGTGTTGTTTCTTTAGACTATGATAATTATAATGGGATAGCAACCTCAATAGGCCACTCTCCCATCTCAGGGCTAATCAATCCATCCATTGGAAGTATTAATTCTATTGGGGAAGCTTTGACTAATATTATTTGGGCTCCACTTGAAAGTGGAATTGAATCAATATCAATGTCAGCAAATTGGATGTGGCCATGCGGTAATGAAGGTGAAGATTCCAGATTATATAGTGCCGTAGAGGTATGTTCAAAATTTGCAATAAAACTAGGAATTAATATACCAACTGGTAAAGATTCGTTATCGATGGTTCAGAAATATAATGATCTAAAAGTAATATCTCCCGGTACTGTTATAATATCAGCATCAGGTCATTGCAATGATATAAAAAAAGTTATCAAACCTGTACTGAATAAAAATATTGATGATCTTTATTATATCAATTTATCATTTGATGAATTCAAATTAGGAGGATCTTCTTTTGCACAAACTCAAAATAAAGTTGGATCAGATGCTCCAACAATAACAAATCCAAAAAAATTTAAAGACAGTTTTAATTTAATACAAGATTTAATTAAAACTGATAAAATTAAATCTGGGCATGACATATCTGCTGGAGGAATTATAACAACTTTACTTGAAATGTGCTTTTCTTCAAATAATATTGGGATGAATATTAATTTAACTAAACTTGGCTGTTATGATAGTACCAAATTATTTTTTTCAGAAAATCATGGAATTATTATCCAGTCTGAATCTAACTTAAAAAATTACTTTTCTAAAATTGATGTTGACTGTTTTAAGATTGGTAATATAAATAATGGTGATTTATTAACTATTAAAAATTATGATAATAATTACACATTCAATATTAAAAAATACAGAGATATTTGGTATAAAACCTCTATGGATTTTGATAAAATACAGACAAAAAATAATAAGGCATTAGAAAGATTTAATAATTATAAGAACCAACCACTTAATTTTATATTTCCAAAAGATTTTGATGGAAATATAAAATCAAATTTTAAAAAAAATGAAATTAATGCTGCAGTAATTAGAGAAAAAGGAAGTAATTCTGAAAGAGAGATGGCGTATATGATGTCTTTAGCTGGATTTAATGTTAAAGATATTCATATGACAGATATTATTTCTGGAAGAGAGGATCTAAAGGATATCCAACTACTTGTTGCAGTAGGTGGATTTTCAAATTCAGATGTCCTAGGTTCGGCAAAAGGATGGGCAGGATCGTTTATTTATAATCCTCGAGCAAAAAATGCAATTAAAAGCTTCTTTGAAAGAGAGGATACACTTTCATTAGGGGTCTGTAATGGCTGTCAATTATTTATAGAGCTTGGTTTAATTAATGTTAATCATTCAGATAAACCTAAAATGAAACATAATGATTCCGGTAAATTTGAATGTGTTTTTTCAACTGTCGATATAATTAAATCTCCATCAATAATGTTAGAAGGTCTTGAAGGATCAAGATTAGGGGTCTGGTCAGCTCATGGAGAAGGTAAGTTTGATTTACCATATTCAGAAGAAAAATACTCTATAGCTGCCAAATACTCCTATGATTGTTATCCTGCAAATCCTAATGGATCAAAATTTAATACTGCAATGTTGGTATCTGATAATGGCAGACATCTTGTGATGATGCCTCATATTGAAAGATCAATTTACCCTCACAATTGGGCTTTTTATCCTGAAGACAGGAATGATAAATATTCACCATGGATAAAAGTTTTCAATAATAGCTACGATTGGCTTGTTAAGATGAATAAATAAGTTTAATTTAACATAACTGAAATTAGTTAAATTTTAATTATAAATAATTGAAAATGAATAGTTTACATTTAATAAATAAATTTGAGTATTGTAAATTTTTGAGGTTATTAAAAAGTCTAATTATTAAAAAAACGAAATTTAAGCAATAAAAAAAAGTATGTCTACAAAAAATAAAACCAAACTTAATGGCGGAGAGTTTCTATTGAAAGAAACACTTTCAAATGAAATTTTTACCCCTGAAGATTTTAGCGAGGAACAATTGATGATGAAAGAGACCATAATTGACTTTATGAATAGAGAAATATGGCCTGATAAAATGAAATATGAAGAAAAAAATTACGAATTAACTTTTCAGGCAATGAAAAAAATCGGTGAATTGGGAATTTTTGGAGTTTCTCTTGAAGAAAAATATGGCGGTATGGGTATGGACTTTATCTCAACCATGCTTGCTGTTGATTATGTTTCTGGAATATCTGGATCAGTTTCTACAGCTTATGGCGCACATACAGGTATTGCTATATTACCAATATATTTATATGGAAATGAGGAGCAGAAGCTAAAGTATTTGCCAAAATTAGCTTCAGGTGAATGGTTTGGTTCCTATTGTTTAACTGAACCAACTGCCGGTTCTGATGCAAACTCAGGAAAAACAAAAGCTATATTAAGTGATGATGGTTCACACTATAAAATATCTGGTCAAAAAATGTGGATTTCTAATGCTGGATTTGCCGATTTATTTATTGTATTTGCAAGAATTGAAAATGATAAAAACTTAACTAGCTTTATTGTCCCAAATGATTCTAAAAATGGAATCAAATTAGGTGAGGAAGAAAAGAAACTTGGAATTCACTCATCATCTACTAGGCAAGTATTTTTTTCAGATACCAAAGTTCCTATTGAAAATCTTCTTGGAGAACGAAATGGTGGTTTTAAAATAGCTATGAATGCACTTAATGTTGGTAGGATAAAACTTGGTGCAGGTAATTTAGATGCACAAAGAAGATTAATTAGTTTATCAATTGACTATGCTAACAACAGAGTTCAGTTTAAACAGCGTATATCTAACTTTGGTGCAATTAAAGAAAAATTGGCATCAATGGCCACATCATGTTATGTTGGTGAATCTGCATGCTACAGAGCTGCAAGTGATATACAATCTAAGATAGATGAGTATGAATCAATAGGTTTAACCAAACAAGAATCTGAATTAAAAGGGGTTGAAGAGTTTGCACTTGAGTGCTCTATAATAAAAGTGGCTATATCAGAAGATATGCAAATATGTGCTGATGAAGGTGTTCAAATTTTTGGTGGAATGGGATTTTCTGCAGAAGTACCTGTCGAAAGTGCCTGGAGAGATGCTAGAATTGGTAGAATATATGAAGGAACCAATGAAATAAATAGAATGCTAATAATTGGCATGTTACTAAAAAAAGCTATGAAAGGAAAACTTGATATTATGACTCCGTATCAAGATATATTAAGTAACAAACAATTATCAATTGAAGAGAATTTTGATTTTTTTCAAGATGAGATTAATTTAGTTGAAAATTTTAAGAGAACATTTATTTTACTCTTAGGAAAAGCTTTTGAAAAGTTTGGATCAGAAATAGATAAGAATCAACAAGTTCTTTTAAGTCTTTCTGATATAGCAATAGAGGCCTATTTTTCTGAATCATCACTAAAAAGAACAATAAAAAATATAAATAAAACCTCAGCTGATGATCAATCTGATCAAATTAACATGACAAGATTATACATTTATGATGCACGTCAAATAATACTAAACAAATCAAATGATCTTGTTAATAGTATTATTGAAACAAAAAATCAAGATAACCTATACAATTCAATTGTAAGTAAACTCAAGTATTATAAAAATCCTAATGTGTTTAAATTAAAGACTAAAATTGCTGATAAAGTTATTTCAGAAAATAAGTACTGTTTTTAGAAATTTTAAAATCCAATTGCGTTGCCATCTTTACGTGACTCTGAGGCTCCGTAATAAACTTTATTTATATAATCAATCATTATGGCTTGATAACCTCCAAATGAACCCATATCATATATAATTTTGTGACCTTTTTTCATTAATTCACGTACTTGTTTATAATTAAATCCACTCTCTAAAGCCAACTCACCACCATCAGTCATATCTCCGCCTGTTGGTTGTTGATCAGACTGATGCCTTATTCTTGGAGCATCACCAGCCTCTTGTAGATTCATATCAAAATCTACAATATTTATTACTATTTGTGCATGACCTTGAGGCTGCATAGCCCCTCCCATTAAACCAAAACTTACAAATGGATTTCCATCTTTAGTAATAAATGCAGGTATAATTGTGTGAAAAGGTCTTTTTTTCGGAGCATATACATTAAAATGATCTTGATCTAAGGAGAAAAGCTCGCCTCTATCTTGTAACATAAATCCAAGACCTGTAGGAACCATTCCAGAGCCCATCCCTCTATAATTACTTTGAATTAAAGAAACCATGTTTCCATCGCTATCTGCTGTAGTTAGATAAATTGTATCTCCATTATCAATATCTGCAGGAAGAACTTTTATTGCAGCATTTTCAGAGCTTATCTCCTTTCTTCTCAAATTTGCATATTCTTTTGAGATTAAATAATCGACTGGAATTTTGTTAAAATCCATGTCTGCGTAATATTTTGCTCTGTCAGCATAGGCAATTTTTTTTGCTTCAACAAAGTGATGTATATATTCAGCAGAGCCAAAACCCATGGTTCTTAAATCATAGGCCTCCAATAGATTTAAAATTTGAAGAGCAGCTATCCCTTGCCCATTTGGAGGTAACTCCCAAATATCATATCCACGATAATTTGTTGAAACTGGTTCAATCCATTCAGATTTATGATTTTTAAGATCATCATAAGAGAGAAATCCTCCTTGTTTCTGAATAAAGTTTGCTATTGTATTTGCTGTTTCACCTTCATAAAAACCTTTCTTTCCATTTTTTGCAATTAATCTAAGTGTTCTAGCTAGATCAGGGTTTTTAAAAACTTGACCTTTCTTAGGAGTTGAATCATTTATATAATACGTTTCTTTGAAATTAGGATACTTTTGGTAATTATTTGAAGCAACTTTCATGTAGTATGATACTAACTCTGAAACAGGAAAACCATCCTCAGCGTATTTAATAGTTGGGCTTAAAATATCTGTCATTTTAATTTTTCCGAATTTTTCATGAAGTTCAAACCATCCATCAACACATCCTGGAACACTAACTGGAAGTGGGCCATATGCTGGTATGCTATTATAATTATTTTCCTTAAAATATTCAAGAGTAAGATTTTCTGGTGATCTTCCACTTGCATTTAGTCCATAAAGCTTTTTCTCTTTCTCTATCCATACGATTGCAAATAAATCACCTCCAATTCCATTTCCTGTAGGCTCCATTAAACCTAAAGCAGCATTTGCTGCAATTGCAGCGTCTATTGCATTTCCTCCATTTTGTAAAATATCTACTCCAATTTGACTAGCAAGAGGATGACTAGTTGCAACCATACCATTTTGAGATATAACCTCAGATCTAGTTGAGAATATTTCACCTGTAATCCTATCTTGGCTTAATGAATTCAAAGAAGAAAATACAATTGATACAAAAATTAATTTTTTCATAGTAAATCTTTATAAATACAATTTAAATAAATCCTTTGTCTTTCATCCATTCATCATTATATATTTTTCCTATATACCTACTGCCAGAGTCATGCAGTAGAACAACAACAATTTCATTTTTTTTAAAATTTTCTTTTAACTGTAATAAACCTGCTATTGCGGCTCCACAGGAATTTCCAGCAAAAATTCCTTCCTCTCTAGCTAACTTTCTAGTAAAAATAGCTGCATCTTTGTCGGTTACTTTTTCAAAATGATCAATTAAACTAAAGTCAACATTTTCCGGAATAATATCTTCTCCTATGCCTTCAGTTAAGTATGGATAAATTTCTGTTTTATCAAATACTCCTGTTTCATGAAATTTTTTGAAAACCGATCCATATGTGTCAATTCCCCAAATTTTTACACTAGATTTTTTTTCTTTTAAAAATTTTCCAACACCAGATATAGTCCCTCCAGTTCCAACTCCAACAACAAAATGATCAATCCTGCCATTTGTTTGATTCCAAATTTCAGGACCGGTTGACTCATAATGTGCTACTGTATTTGAGGGATTATTATACTGATTAACGTACCATGAATTTTTAGTCTCCTCGGAAATTTTTTTAGAAACTGAGTAGTAGGATCTTGGATCACTTGCATCAACATCGGTTGGACAGACTACGACCTTTGCACCCATAGCCTTTAGCACATCAAATTTTTCTTTTGATTGCTTATCATTAGAAACACAAATTAATTTGTAACCTTTTACTATTGCAGCAATGGCAAGTCCCATTCCTGTATTACCTGAGGTTCCCTCAACAATAGTACCTCCTGATTTTAATTTTCCTTCTTTTTCAGCATCTTCTATCATTTTTAATGCCATTCTATCTTTAACTGAGTTACCGGGGTTGAAGCTTTCAACTTTAGCAAAAACATCTGATTTAATAGATTTAGTAATAGAGTTTAATTTAATTAGTGGGGTATTACCCACGGTTTCTAGAATATTGTTGAAATATTTCACTGAGAATTTATATTTATTATAGGTGTAAACTTTGATACTGAAACAAATGTAAATAATAAAGCAATTATAGCTATTAGAATAAATATAAAATTAAGCAAAAGTATATAGACTGGTTCAATAAAAAATTGGATTGAATCAATGTAATAATCGTTTGGATTTAACTTAATTATTTTAAGTTTATTTTGTAGAATTGATAATATTAAAAAGATAATATTCGCTGGTATCATCCCTTTGAAAATAATGTTAATACCTTGATATATAAAAATTTTACGAATTGAAGATTCATTTGCACCAACTGAAGTCATAATTCCTACCATTTTCACTCTCTCGAATATTAATGTAAAAATTGATATAATTAAACTTACAATGGCGACCATTAACATTAAAACAATAATAACAATGATGTTATAATCAAAAATTGAAATCCAACTGAATATATTTTCATATTTTGATTTTATTGATTTTACCGTAAGATTATTTTGTTCTAATGACTTTAACTTGGAAATAGATCTCTCAAGATCATCAATTTTGTCACTATTTTTATTAGATATTTCAATTACTGAATAATCATTTACCCCCCATTTAAAAATACTTTGAAGAGAACTTGCATTTCCAATAACATAATTGTTGTCAAAATCTGGAAAATCAGTATCAAAAATATATTTAATAGAATATGATCTTACATTTGGGATTATCTGTTTATTATTAATTTGAAAAAAAAGGATAACCTCATCTCCTTGCTTAAGATCAAATTTACTAGCCGTAAGTTCAGAAACTATGATTTCATCATTAGATAACTTATTCTTTATTTCTGAATTATTAATAAATTTATTTAGCTTTTGAAGATTATATTCATTACTTACACCCTTAAATATCATTGATTCAAAGGAACTATCATTAGAAATTAATGTAGGTTTTTCAATTATATATTCAATCTTTAAATCTGGTGAAAGCGATCTTATTTCATGATCAACTTTATTGAGATTATTTATTTTTTCTGTTCCAACTCCTCTAATATTATTTTCATATGTTGTGACAACTAGGTCAGCGCTTAAACTATATAATTTATCCTTAATTGAAATTTGAAGACCCTTTCCAATTGATATTGAACATAATGAGATAAATACACCAAGAAAAACAGAGATTATTGCAATTTTTATAATACGTGATGATATATTACTTTTATCGTTACTAGAGTTAAGCTTTTTAAATATGAAAAAAGGAAAGTTCAAATCAAATATTTTAATCAAAAATACACTTTTATTTATTCTATTTTCTCTGATGACTCCTTCACTAGAGTCTCAAGAAATTATTCCTGGTTCTGAGAGACTAAGTTTATATATCAATAAATTAATCAATAAAAAAATAGCTGTAATTGCTAATAATACCAGCTTAATTAGAAACGGAGAATTATCAGTCCACCTTATTGACTCATTAATAAACAGGAATGTTGAAATTGAAAAAATATTTAGTCCAGAACATGGTTTTTTAGGAAATAAAGATGATGGAGAAAAGGTAGAAGACGGTTTATATAAATCCATTGAAGTAATTTCCTTATATGGAAAGAAAAGAAAAATTAGTGATGAAGATATAGAAGGTATCGATATAATAATTTTTGATATTCAAGATGTTGGGGTAAGATTTTACACTTATCTATCCACACTTCATTATGCAATGGAAGCTGCTTCTAGGACAAACAAAAAAATAATAATTTTAGATAGACCTAACCCAAATTCGTTCTATATTGATGGACCTGTTTTAGAAACTGAAAACTTAAGTTTTATTGGATTGCATCCTGTACCAATAGTTTATGGAATGACAATTGGTGAATATGGAGAAATGATAAATGGTGAAGGTTGGTTAGAAACAAAAATGAAAGCAGATTTAGAAGTAGTTAAAATTGAAAATTATAACCATAATATGAGATATATTCCTCCTGTAAGACCATCTCCAAATCTTCCTAATCTTCAGTCAATATATCTTTATCCAAGTTTAGCCTTCTTGGAAAAGACTGAAATAAGTGTTGGAAGAGGAACTGATATTCAATTTCAAATTTATGGTCATCCTGATTTTAAAAGTGATTTCAGCTTTACTCCTAAGCCAAACTTTGGAAGCCAATTTCCAAAATTAAAAGGAAGATTATCTTTTGGTGAAGATCTAAGGAATTATGAAACCAAAAAAAAGATTGAACTCAAATGGTTAATTAAATCTTATGATCAAATTATTGATAAAAACAATTTTTTTAGAGGTGATTTCAATAAATTATCTGGTACTTCTAATTTAAAGAAACAAATAATCAAAGGTCTCAGTGAATCTGAAATTAGAAAGTCCTGGAATGATGGTCTTGAAAAGTTTAAAAAAATTAGAAAGAAATATTTATTATATTGAAATAATTATGAAAAAATTATCTCCATTTCATCTTGCTATTCCAGTTAAAAATTTGTCAGAATCCAAAGATTTTTATGAAAATATTCTAGGATGTAATCGCGGCAGAGAATCAAATGAGTGGGCAGATTATGATTTTTTTGGACATCAACTTGTTATTCATGTTGATCCAAATCATCAAGGAAGAGCACACCACAATGAAGTTGACGGTAAATCTGTTCCAATTCCTCATTTTGGAGTAGTTATTCCTTGGGATGAGTTTGATAAATTTGCAGAAATGTTAATTACAAATAAAATCAACTTTATAATTGATCCATACACCAGATTTAAGGGTCTTCCGGGAGAACAAAAGACTATGTTTTTTTATGATAATTCAGGAAATGCTATTGAATTTAAATCATTTAAGGATATTAATATGTTATTTTCAACTAAAATATAGTTATGATTAAAGTTGGATCAAGAATTTTTGATAGATTCTTTTCAGAAAAAAATAGAAAAAAGATTGAAAGTATCACAATTTGGTCAGCTACTATTGGGTTTATTTTTCATTTATCTGTAGTACTATTAAATAAATACTCAATAATTGATATCGGTAACGAAAGTTTATTTCTTACAAATCCGATTTCTGCAATTTATACTCCATTTTCAATAATTTTATATTATGAAATTTTCTTGTTAATCTTTTTCTTACCTCGGTCTTTTACAACATCTATTCTAAAACAATTCGAGATTATTTCACTTATTATTATAAGAAGAATTTTCTATGATATACCTAGGTTAGATTTAGAATTAGACAATTGGTTTCAGAGCTCTGAAAATCTACAAATTACTTATGATTTGGTTTGCATACTGATACTCTTCTTTTTGATTTACCTTTTCAATTATGTAAAATCAAATATTCAATATAAAAAAGAGGAAAAAAATATTGATAAATTTATAGATTCAAAAAAAATAATAAGTTTAATACTAATTCCTGTTATGATTGTAATTTTTATTAATGGGATTTTTAACTGGTATACTATTGGTGTTGAAACAAATTTTGCAAGTTCATTTTATTATGTAAATGAGATATTCTACAATACTTTTTTCTCAATCCTTATTATTGCAGACGTATTCATACTGCTACTATCATTTTTATACACTGAAAGATATAGTCAGATTATGAGAAATACAGGTTTTATAATATGTACAATACTTATTAGATTATCCTTCTCTTCAACTGGTTTAACAAATCTCTTATTAATAATATCTAGTGTTCTTTTTGGACTCTTAATCCTGAAGATTTATAGTCTAATGAGTAGGATTGAGTAATTAATCAGCTATTTCACATGCCCTTAGTGTGTTTTTTAACAGCATTGAAATTGTCATTGGTCCAACACCGCCAGGAACTGGAGTTACAAAGCCAGCCTTTGATGACACACTCTTTAGGTCAACATCACCAACAATTTTGTATCCTTTTGATGAGGTATGATCTTTTACTCTAGTTATACCAACATCTATAATAGATGAACCTTCTTTTATCATATCTCCCTTAATAAATTCAGGTATGCCTATTGCAGAGATTATAATATCAGATTCTAGACATAATTTTTTAAGATCTACCGATCTACTGTGAGCTACAGTAACTGTCGAATTTCCAAAAGTTTTATTTTGACTAAGGAGAATACTAATAGGTCTTCCTACAATTTGGCTTCTTCCAATAACTAAACATTTTTTACCTTCTGTCTTTATTTTGGTTCTTTTAATTAGTTCAATAATACCAGCAGGTGTTGCTGGAAGAAATGTATCAACTCCAAGAGTCATTTTACCATAATTATTTGGATGAAAGCCATCAACGTCTTTATATGGATCCACCTCATTTAAAATCTTATCTTGATCTATATGCCCAGGCAGTGGTAATTGAACAATAAACCCGTCAATATCTTTATCCTCATTAACCTTTTTTATTTGAGATATAAGTTCTATTTCACTTATTGAGACTTTATAGCTATATAATGATGATTTAAATCCAACACTTTTACATGCTTTAATCTTGCTATTTACATATGTTTTGCTGGCACCATCATCTCCAACGAGGATTGCTGCTAAATGAGGAATTTTTAAATTATTCTTTAATCTATTTTCAACGGATAATTTTATTTCGCCCAAAAGTTGTTCAGAGATCTTTTTCCCATCAATTAATTTCATAGAATAATTTTTTCAAATATACATATTGCATAATGAAAACTATTTCATACTACTGTACATTTTTTCAATTACAATAACATGTGGAAAAGTAATAGCAGCAAGAAAAACAAAAATAATTGGCAAAATATTATACGATTTTATGTCTATGAACCAATAAAATACACCTAAAAAAAATATAGCTAAAGAAAAGTAAGGTAATGCAGTGATTATATATTTTTTTATGTATTTGAGATTATCATTACCATAAATATACTTGACTTGATCTTTAATTGAAAGAATACTATGAAAAAAAATAAAATAAATAGAAAAACCGTAAATCAAACTGGAGTTAAAGGTTAGTAGATACAATAATATAAAAAATAAAATCTCTCCCAGGATGTAAATTCTGTATTTTTTTAATGACAAAGTGATTATATAAAATAAAATTAAAATAAATAGTAGTGTTTTTAAAATAGTTATATCAAGAGGTAATACATTAAAACTATCTAAGACATCATTCACAATACTAATATTATTCACAAATACTATAACAAAGAAAATTAAACCATGTAAAATAATAGGATATATTTTATTTACTTTTATATGATTAGAATCTTTTGTATTTGCCTCCCAGTGCTGCTCTCCAAAATGATAAACTGAAATTAGAATAAAGGATAATAATCCAATAGAGGGAAACAAATAGAAAAAAATTAAACCAAGAAAAACCATGCTTAAATAATATAAAAAGAAAGAAATTTGACTTTTTCGACTATCTTTTCTAGTATATTTTTGAATTATTAACAAGTCATTTGCACCGTGTATTACCCCTATTGAAAGAATAAGGAAAAATCCTATTAAATCTTGATAAACAACTGGTAATAAATAACTTAATCCAATTGCAATAATAAAAATTACTATTCTTGATTTGATAATTTTAAGCATAATTCACTGAAATATTCGCAAAAAAGATATGATTTTTTTTGAAATAATCTTTTTTAACTCCATTATTTTATTTAATTTACTTTTTATAAACAATAATTAATTTAATTATGGAAAATTTATTAAGTATTTTACCGGTATTAGCTACTGATTTAAGCTTGACAGATTTCACTTTTTGGATTGGATTTGCTGCTATGTTAGCATCTACAATGTTTTTTTTCTCAGCCATGAATATGGTAGCAGATAAGTGGAAAACTTCTATGCTTGTTTCAGCATTAATTACTGGTATTGCAGCACTTCATTATTATTATATGAGAAATGCTGCTATGGAAGGTGACATTACTACTGCGTATAGGTATGTAGATTGGATATTAACTGTACCATTAATGTGTGTAGAGTTTTATTTAATTTTAAGACCATCAGGAGCTACTAAAGGCCTCTTGTGGAAGTTAATTGCCCTTTCAACTGTAATGTTGGTAACTGGTTACTTTGGCGAAGCTGGTATTGGTCCTTTAGATGCTCAATTATGGGGTCTTGTTTCAGGGATAGCTTACTTTGCAATTGTTGCTGAAATATTCTTCGGTGGTGCTTCTAAATTAGCTGCCTCTGCTGGTGGAAATGTAGCATACGCTCATAAGTTACTATGTAGATTTGTCCTTATAGGATGGGCTATTTATCCAATTGGATATATGGCAGGTACAGACGGATGGTATAGTGGTATATTTAGTGGCCTTGCAGGTCAAATGGATGTTATCTATAACGTTGGTGATGCAATAAACAAAATTGGCTTTGGTCTTGTTGTTTACAACCTTGCTGTGTCTAAATAATTTACAATCAAATAAATTAAAAGTCACCCAAGGGTGACTTTTTTTTTACATCTTATTTGGTAATTCAATTCCAAGTAAATCACAACAAGATTCAATAAGATGACTTGTCTTTAAAGATATCAATAGTCTTACAGAAGTTGAATTTTTACTCTCTGAATTAAGAATATTATGATTTTGATATAGTGAATTATAACTCTTGACAAGATCATATAGATAATTTGAAATTAGAGCTGGAGAAAGCTCTTTATATGAATTTTCAATAACAGTAGGAAATTCATGAATAATTTTAATTACCTCTTTCTCTTTTTCATTAAGCTTATAATTTATGTTAACATCAGTCTTTATTTTTGCTTTTTTAAGAATTGATTGAATCCTTACATAAGCATATTGAATAAAAGGACCAGTATTTCCTGTTAAATCAATTGATTCTTCGGGATTAAATAATATATTCTTTTTAGGATCAACTTTGAGTATAAAGTATTTTAATGCTCCTAGAGCAATCTTTTTGTATTCTTCATAGTCTAAAAATTTTTTTGAAGATTGATACTTTTCTAATTTTTCCGTTGTTTCTTTTACAGTGTCTATAAGATCATAAATTAAGTCATCTGCATCAACCACTGTTCCCTCTCTGCTTTTCATTTTTCCTGTAGGTAAATCTACCATTCCATAACTCAAGTGATGTAAATTGTCAGCCCATTTATATCCCAGTTTTTTTAATATCTGAACCAAGACTTTAAAATGATAATCTTGTTCATTACCTACGGTATAAATCATACCCTTAACATTTAAATTATCTGAAATTCTTTGAACTGCGGTTCCAAGATCTTGGGTCATATAAACAGATGTACCATCTGATCTTATTAAAAGTTTCTTGTCTAGCCCCTCATTCTCAAGATCTATCCAAATTGACGAATCTTCTTTTTTATACAATATTTTTTTACGCAATCCCTCTAATATTATATCTTTTCCTAAAAGATAAGTCTCACTCTCATAATAATTTTTATCAAATGAAACTCCAAGTAATTTATAAGTCATATCAAATCCCTCATACACCCAATTATTCATCATTTCCCAAATTTTTCTTGTGTCAGTATCATTCTCTTCCCACTTGGTTAATTCTATTTTAGCTGTTTTCATTATATCGGTATTCTCTGCTGCTGACTCTTTATCATGACCTGAATCAATTAATTTTTTTATTTGTTCCTTATGAATTTTATCAAACATTGTATAATAATTGCCTACATATTTATCTCCTTTAATTTTTTCAGATTTTGGGGTTGATCCATTACCAAAAAGTCTCCATGCAATCATTGATTTACAAATATGAATTCCACGATCGTTAATTATTTGAACTTTTTGAACTTTTTTTCCATTAGCTTCTAAAATTTTAGAGATTGAATACCCTAACAAATTGTTTCTGATGTGTCCTAAGTGAAGTGGTTTGTTTGTGTTTGGAGAAGAAAATTCAACTATATATGTCTCATTAGAAGATTTTTTCCTACCATAACCTAAACTGTTCTTTATAGAATTAATAAAATTAAGATAGTAATTATCAGAAATAGTGAGGTTTAAAAAACCCCCTTGTATATTATAACCGCATATATCCTCAGAGTTTTTATCAATATATTCTCCAAACTGTTTTCCAAAGTAATTTTTATTTTGACCAATTTCATTTAAAAACGGAAAAAGCACAATTGTAATATCACCTTCAAAGTCTTTTCTTGTATTTTGAATTTCAATATTTTTTATCCCAATACTAAAATTTTGATTTAAAAAATTAGTTGCTAAATTCGAAATCTCTGATTTGATTTCCATTTATTCTTTTATGAAATAGTTCTATGAGTAGGGCCGTTATAAATTTGTCTTGGTCTACCAATTGGATTATTTGAATCTCTCATTTCTTTCCATTGAGCAATCCAACCTGGTATTCTGCCTAAAGCAAACATAACAGTAAACATCTCAGTTGGAATACCTAGTGCTCTGTAAATTATACCAGAGTAAAAATCAACATTTGGATATAATTTTTTTTGAATAAAATATTCATCATTCAGAGCCTTTTCTTCAATAGATTTTGCAATAGCTAAAACAGGATCATTAACTCCTAAATCATTAAGTACTTGATCAGCCGCTTTTTTTATAATTTTTGCTCTTGGATCAAAATTCTTATAAACTCTATGTCCAAAGCCCATTAATCTAAATGGATCAGATTTGTCCTTTGCCTTATTTATGTATTTGTCAATGTTAGAGTCGTCTTTTCTGATTAATTCTAACATTTCTATGACTGCTTGATTCGCACCTCCATGAAGTCTTCCCCACAATGCACCAATACCTGCAGAAATAGAAGCATAAAGTCCAGCATAAGAGGATCCAACAATTCTAACAGTTGATGTTGAACAATTCTGTTCATGATCAGCATGCAAAATTAAAAGAGTATTAAGTGCGTTTGTTATAACTTCATTTTTAATATAATCCCTATTTGGAAGAGCAAACATCATATACGCAATGTTTTCTGTATACTCAAGATTATTATTACTGTAATTAAGAGGTAGCCCTTTTATCTTTCTTAATGTCCAAGATGAAATAATGGGAAACTTAGATAAAAGCCTAACTGTTGACATATACATCTTATCATTTTCTGTAGTTCCAATTTTATCATTGATAGAAATCTTTGTTTCATTCAGAGGATTAAATGCAATTAAAGCTGAAGTTAAGGATGAAAGTACACCCATTGGGTGAGCAGATCTAGGAAAACTTTTAAATATTCTTTTTAAATCCTCATCAACTAAGGCCTCCTCCTTGATATCATTTTGAAATTTATTTAACTGATCTTTATTTGGTAAATCTCCGAAAATTAATAAATAAACAACTTCTAAGAATGATTTTTTTTCGCACAATTCGTCTACAGAGTAACCTCTGTACCTTAATATGCCATTTTCACCATCTAGATATGTAATATCACTAATACAATGTCCGGTATTTTTATAACCAGGATCATACGTAATTAAACCTGTTTCAGCTCTCAATTTATTAATGTCAATGGCTTCTTCATTTTCAGTCCCAGTGATAATTGGAAAATCATAAGATTTACCATTATATTCAATTTTTGCAGTCCTATCCATTAAAAGGTATTTTTACAAATTTAATTTACCTACAGTTAAGAAAAAAATTAAATAAAATTTAAATTCTTATAAGTTTAGGTTAAATGCCTGTTTTCCAAGATATTTTGCTGATTCCGCCAGTTCTTCTTCAATTCTAATTAATTGATTGTATTTTGACATTCGATCACTTCTTGACATTGAGCCAGTCTTTATTTGTCCTGTGTTAAAAGCAACACACAGATCAGCAATTGTTGAATCTTCAGTTTCTCCTGATCTATGAGATATTACTGAAGTAAAGTTGTTTTCTGATGCTAAACTAATTGCTGAAATTGTTTCGGTAAGAGAACCAACCTGATTAAACTTAATTAATATGGAATTAGCAATTTTCTGACTTATTCCCTTAGATAATCTGGAAATATCAGTGACAAACAGATCATCACCTACAAGCTGAACTTTATCTCCAATTTTTTTTGTTAAAAGTCTCCAACCTTCCCAGTCATCTTCATCCATACCGTCTTCAATTGAAATTATGGGGTATCTTTGACAAAGGCTAATTAAAAAATTAACCTGCTCCTCAGACGTTAACCTTAAATTATTGCCACTTTCAAATATAGAGTAATCATAATAACCATCTTTAAAAAACTCTGAAGAAGCACAATCAAGAGCTATCATTACGTCATCATTCATTTTATATCCAGCTTTTTCAACAGCTTTAATAATTGTATCTATGGCATCTTCCGTTCCATTTAAATTTGGGGCAAAACCACCTTCATCACCAACTGCTGTTGATAAACCTCTTAATTTTAAAATTATTTTGAGATTATGAAAAACTTCATTACCTATTTGTAGAGCATGACTAAAACTAGTCGCTCCAATTGGTACAATCATAAACTCTTGAAAAGATATTGGCGAGTCAGAGTGACTGCCGCCATTAATTATGTTCATTAAGGGCACTGGAAGTACATTTGAATTTTCATTTCCTAAATATTTGAAAAGAGATATTTTTTTTTCTAAAGCAGCTGCTTTTGCAACAGCTAATGAAACTGATAAAATAGCATTAGCACCTAATTTAGATTTATTAGGAGAGTTATCAAGCTCAATCATTTTTGAATCAATTAGTTCTTGATCGAATATTGATAAATTAACTAATTCTTTTAAAATTAATTTATTTACATTCTCGACTGCATTAAAAACAGATTTACCCATATAAATTTTGTTGTTGTCTCTTAACTCTACAGCTTCGTGTTGACCAGTTGAGGCACCAGATGGTACTGCTGCTCTACCTATAATACCATTTGTAGTAATTACATCAGTCTCAACAGTAGGGTTTCCTCTGGAATCAAATATTTGTCTTGCTATAATACTTTTTATTTTTGTCATTATTAATTAAGTTTAGATAGAAATTTATCAAAGAGATAATTTCCGTCATTAGGTCCAGGCCCTGCCTCTGGATGATATTGAACAGAAAAACAATCTTTGCCTTTTATCTCAAGTCCTGCTACCGTTTGATCATTTAGATGTTTATGTGATATTTTTGTTAATTTATTTGATATTGCCGTTTCGTAGTCAACTGCAAAACCGTGATTCTGAGATGTAATTTCACCCTTACCAGTATTAAGATTAATAACTGGATGATTAATACCTCTATGGCCATTAAACATTTTATAAGTTTTGATTCCGTTTGCTAGAGCAATTATTTGATGACCAAGACAGATTCCAAATAGTGGATAATTTTTTTTAAGTATTTTCTTAGTAGTATTTATAACTTGATCAAGTGGTTTAGGATCTCCAGGGCCATTTGACAGAAAAAATCCATCAGGTTTAAATTCTAACATTTCTTCAATTTCTGTATTGAAAGGAAAAACTTTTATAAATAAACCTCTTCTAGAAAAGTTTTTAAGAATATTTTTTTTTATTCCTAAATCTATAACTGCTAATCTTTTGTCAGAATTACTGTCACCATATTCATATGCTTCTTTTGTAGAAACCTTTGAAGCTAGTTCTAGACCATCCATAATTGGAAACTTATTTAATTTGTTTTTAATTTCGTCAATTTTGTCTATTTCAGTTGTAATAGCAGCATTCATAGCACCATTATCACGAATATATCTGACTAATGCTCTTGTATCTACATCGCATATTGTGACTAAATTATTTGATTTAAACCAATCTTTTAATGATTTAGAATTTGTTCTAGAATTAACTGAACTAAATGATTTGCAGATTAATCCACTAATAAATATCTGATCTGATTGAGATTCAGACATTTTTATACCATAGTTACCAATATGCGAGGTTGTAGTAACCATAATTTGTCCAAAATAAGAAGGGTCAGTAAATATTTCTTGATATCCAGTTACTCCTGTATTGAAGCAAATTTCACCAAAGGATGTTCCATCGATGCCAGAATAGCGACCATAAAAAGTCGTACCATCAGCTAATAGTACTAGACCTTTTTTTCTTTTTTTATTGGACATTTCGGTTTATAAAATTAAACAAAAAAAGGATATATGAAAGTTCATATATCCTTTTGTTAATTACTTTTTATAAGGCATTATTCAGAGCTTGGATCTGAAACACTGGCTTCCGTTTCATTAGAAGAATCCACATTATATAAATCATTAAAATCAACTAGTTCAATCATTGCCATTGATGCGTTATCTCCTAATCTATTTCCTAATTTAATTATCCTTGTATATCCACCAGGTCTGTCAGCAACTTTCTTTGAGATGTCATCAAATAAAATCTGAACACCAAGTTTGTTCCTCAGTTTACTAAAGCATAATCTTCTATTATGAACACTATCATTTTTTGACTTGGTAATTAATGGCTCGACAAATATTTTTAGTGCTTTTGCTTTAGTAGAGGTAGTAGTAATTCTTTTATGCTCAAGAAGAGAAACAGCCATATTAGCCAGCATAGCCTTTCTGTGAGCAGATTTCCTACCTAATTTTATAATTTTCTTACCGTGTCTCATGATTTTAAAATTTAATCTTTATCCAATTTATATTTTGTAAGATCCATACCAAATGAAAGACCTTTAAGAATAACTAGCTCTTCTAATTCTGTAAGAGATTTTCTTCCAAAGTTTCTAAATTTCATTAAATCATTCTTATTAAATGAAACAAGGTCTCCCAGTGTGTCAACCTCAGCAGCTTTTAGACAATTTAACGCCCTGACTGATAAATCCATATCAATTAATTTTGTCTTTAATAATTGCCTCATGTGAAGAGATTCTTCATCATATGTTTCTGATTGAGCAATTTCATCTGCCTCTAAAGTAATGAGCTCATCTGAGAATAACATATAGTGATGAATTAATATTTTAGCTGCTTCAGTTAACGCGTCTTTAGGGTGAATTGATCCATCAGTTTGTATCTCAAAAACAAGCTTCTCGTAATCTGTCTTTTGTTCTACTCTATAATCCTCTATTTCATACTTTACATTTTTGATGGGAGTAAATATTGAATCAATTGAAATTACGCCTAAAGACTCAGACTGTCTTTTATTTTCCTCAGCAGGTACATATCCTCTCCCCTTCTCAATATTAAGTTCAATTGAAAGTTTTACATCTTTTTCTAAGGTGCATATTACTAAATCTGGATTTAAAATTTGAAAGCCAGAGATAAATTTTTGAAGATCAGAAGCTTTTAAAACTTTTTGATTTCCTACAATTACATTAATTTTTTCATTTTCAACATCATCAATTTGTCTTTTTAAAGTAATTTGTTTAATGTTAAGTATAATTTCAGTTACATCTTCAACAACTCCTTTAATAGTAGAAAATTCATGATCAACACCATCAATTTTTACTGATGTAAAAGCATATCCCTCTAAAGAAGATAGTAAAACTCTTCGAAGAGCGTTACCTATTGTTAAACCATAACCTGGTTCTAAAGGTCTAAATTCAAATTTACCATGAGACTCCGAAGAATCAATCATGATTACTTTATCTGGTTTTTGAAAGTTTAAAATTGCCATATTTTTTTATTTTGAGTATAATTCAACTATTAATTGTTCTTTAATGTTTTCTGGAATTTGTTCTCTTTCAGGAACTGAAACAAATTCACCTTCAAGTCTTTCTCTGTTAAATTTTATCCATTCGTATTCAGAGTTGCTTTCAACAAGAGAATTTTCTATTGCTTTTAAAGATTTTGATTTTTCTCTAATTGATACCTTATCACCTGGTTTTAGTGTGTAAGATGGAATGTTAACAATAGATCCATTTACTATTACATGTTTATGAGAGACAAGTTGTCTAGCTCCATCTCTTGTTTTAGAAATACCCATTCTGTATACAACATTATCAAGCCTAGCTTCACAGAGTTGAAGGAGTAATTCGCCTGTAATTCCTTTTCCTCTATTTGCTTTATTGTATATATTTCTGAACTGTTTTTCAAGTATTC
>CAJPUS010000094.1 GCA_905380995.1 uncultured Flavobacteriaceae bacterium | reverse complement strand
TGGAATTGATATAGATTTATTAGAAAATTTTATGTAAGGGCCATATCTTCCATTATTTACAGTTACAATCTCATCTTTATAATTTCCAATTTCCTTAGGGAACTTGAATAACTCAAGTGCTTCCTCAAGAGTTATTGTGTCAAGCTGTTGATCCTTAGCCAAACTGGCAAATAATGGCTTTTCATCTTCATCAATTGTTCCGATTTGAGCAATTGGTCCAAACTTTCCAAGCCTAACCTTAACAACTCTACCAGAAACAGGATCAGATCCTAAAATTTTTTCTCCAGACTGTCTTTCTGCATTGTCTTTAACCTCGTTTACATTTTCATGAAAATCGTTATAAAATTGCTTTATTATATCTGTCCAATTCTGATCTCCAGTTGCAATTTTATCAAAATTCTTTTCAACCTCTGCAGTAAATCCATAATCTAAAATGTTATTAAAATTATCAACCAAAAAATCATTTACTATCATTCCTATGTCAGTAGGAACTAGTTTTCCTTTGTTTGAACCTGTTTTTTCTTTTAATTCTGTTTCTTTAATACCATTTTGACTAAATTCTATAAAGTTATAGTTACGATCAGTTCCGTCATTAACTCCTTTGGCAATATATCCTCGATTTTGAATGGTAGAAATAGTTGTGGCATATGTGGCAGGTCTTCCAATCCCAAGTTCTTCAAGTTTCTTCACTAAAGAAGCCTCAGTATATCTTGAAGGAGGTCTTGAGAAAGATTCCCTTGAATAAATAGATAACAAATTAAGATTTTCATCAACAGTAATTACTGGAAGAACACCTTTCTCTTCTTCAATTTCATCATCTGTCCCTTCATTATATACTCTCAGAAAACCATCAAATTTTATTACCTCTCCCTTTGCAACAAAAAACTGACTGTAAGCTTCTGAGTTTATATTTACTATAGTTCTTTCAATTTGAGCGTCTGACATTTGAGAAGCAATTGTTCTCTTCCAAATTAATTGATACAATCTTTGCTGATCATAATCGGATGTTATTTCCTCAACATTAATATCGGTTGGTCTGACTGCTTCATGTGCTTCTTGAGCAGATTTGTTTTTATTCTTGTAATCTCTAATATTAACGTAGTCCTTACCATATTTAATCTCAATCTTTTTAACAATAGATTTCTTTGCATCATTTGAAATAGTAACACTATCTGTTCTCATGTAGGTTATAAAACCTGCCTCATAAAGTTTTTGTGCAGTTGACATTGTTCTTGTTACACCAAATCCTAGTTTCCTCGATGCTTCTTGCTGAAGTGTAGATGTAGTAAATGGTGGAGTGGGATATTTTTTTGCAGGTTTCTGTTCAACGCTAGACACATAAAAAACAGATTTGTAATTTTTTTCTAAAAAATTTTTTACATCCTGGATTGAGAAATACTTTTCATTTAATTCAGCCTTTAATTTGACTCCTGCTTCATTCTCAAAAACTCCAATTAATTTATATGAACTCTTAGATGTAAAATTTTTAATTTCTCTTTCTTTTTCTACAATAAGTCTGACAGAAACAGATTGAACTCTTCCTGCTGATAACCCCGCCTTAACTTTTCTCCATAGAACAGGAGATAATTCATAACCAACCAATCTATCAAGAACTCTTCTTGCTTGCTGTGCATTAACCAAATTAAAATTAATATCTCTTGGAGATTCAAGTGCATTTAAAATTGCATTCTTCGTAATCTCATGAAAAACAATTCTTTCATAATCTTTGTTAGCTAAATCAAGATTTTCATACAAATGCCATGCTATTGCTTCACCTTCTCTATCTTCATCACTTGCTAGCCATACTTTATCTGAGTCATTTACATATTTTTTAAGATCTTTTATAATTGGCTTTTTTTCAGTTGGAATAACATATTTTGGTCTAAAATCATTTTTAACATCAACTCCAAGCTCTTTGACTGGTAGATCTGAAATATGGCCAACACAAGAAACTACCTTGAAGTCTTGTCCTAAAATTTTTTCAATTGTCTTAGCTTTTGTAGCTGATTCAACAATAACTAAATTTTTTGGCATAATTTAATTTTGGGCCTAAATGTAAATAGATTTATTGTTATGAGTAAAAAAAAAATATAAATTTTAAAATTTGTTTAACATAATTGCTATATAGTTATAAAGAAACTAATTTTGTGTTTACATGAAAGTTGAACAGATTTATACAAAGTGTTTATCCCAAGGATCTTATTTTATTGAAAGTAATAATGAGATTGCTATTATCGACCCCATTAGAGAGATTGATACTTACATTGAAAAAGCAAAAAAATCAAGGGGCTCAATTAAATATATCTTTGAGACTCATATTCATGCAGATTTTATAAGTGGTCATCTTAACTTAGCAAAGAAAACTAAAGCAAAAATTATTTATGGACCTAATGCAATCGCTAGTTTTGATAAAATTAATGCTAAAGATTACGAAGAATTTAAATTAGGTAATGTAACTATAATTGCTATACATACCCCTGGGCACACAATTGAAAGTACAACTTATTTATTAAGAGATAGTGCTGGAAAAGACTATGCTATATTTACTGGAGATACATTATTTCTTGGAGATGTTGGAAGACCTGACCTTTCACAAAAATCAGTTATAAGCAATAAGGATCTTGCATCAATGCTCTATGATAGTCTTAGAAAAAAAATAATGGTTTTGGATGATGATGTGATTGTTTATCCAGGACACGGAGAAGGGTCATCATGTGGTAAAGATTTAAGTTCTGAAACTGTTGGAAAGCTTGGAGAACAAAAAAAAACTAATTATGCTTTAAGAAAGAATATGACCAAAGATGAATTTATTCATGAAGTTTTAGAAGGGTTATTGGATCCACCAAAATACTTCCCCTCAAATGTAAGAATTAATAAAGAAGGCTACGATGAAGCGAATGAGGTTTTAAGCAAAAGCTTAAATTCACTTGAACCAAATTACATCAAAAAACTTTTGATTGATAAAGATATAATTCTTTTAGATGTAAGAAGTTCCCAGGAATTTGCTAATTCTCATATACCAGGATCGATTTTTATTGGTCTTGATGGAAGATTTGCACCTTGGGTTGGAGAAATTTTAGAGGATGTATTAACAAAATTAATTATTATCTCACCAACGGGGAGAGAAAAAGAAGCAGTTATAAGGCTTTCCAGAGTTGGGTTTGATAATGTTCTGGGCTATCTTAACGGTGGTATTAAAAAATGGGTTAAATCAGGTGGTTCAATTTCAAAAGTGGAAAATAAATTTGCCTCTAAATTTTCTAATTTTAATTCTAATAAAAATATACTAGATGTAAGATCTGCTAGCGAACATAAATCCGAATGTTTATCAAATTCATTAAACATCCCTTTACCAGAATTAAATTACTCAATTGATAAAATAAATTTTAAAGATAAATTTATTATTCACTGTAAAGGTGGATATAGAAGTATGATAGCAGCATCTATTCTTCTTTCAAAAGGTATAACAAATTTTGCTAATATTCCTGGTGGGTTTGATGAAATAAAAAATTTTCGAGCATAAATACTGACAAATTGGCATATTTTAAATTAATTAATTAATTTTATATGCTAATTTAAATTATATCAAGAAAAAATTTTTATACATAGAAACATATGGATGCCAGATGAATTTTGCTGATAGCGAGGTTGTCGCATCAATTTTAGAGCAGGATGGATATCATCTGATTAATGAACCTAAAAAGGCAAACCTTGTATTATTAAATACATGTTCCATTAGAGACAAAGCCGAGCAGACTGTAAGAAAAAAAATTAAAAGCTTCAATTCCTATAAAAAACAAAACAAGAATTTAAAATTAGGTTTACTGGGTTGTATGGCTGAGAGACTTAAAGAAAAACTTCTCGATGAGGAAAAGATTGTTGATTTGGTCGTAGGGCCTGACTCATACAAAGAGCTTCCCAACTTATTAGATCAAGTTGAACACAACCAAAGAGCAGTGAATGTTATTCTTTCCAAATCAGAAACATATGGAGATATATCACCCGTTAGGATTCATAACAGCGGTATTAATGCATTTGTCTCAATTACAAGAGGGTGTGATAATATGTGTACTTTTTGTGTTGTCCCGTTCACAAGAGGTAGAGAAAGAAGTAGAAGCCCTGAAAGTATTTTGCGTGAGATTAGTGATCTTTATCAAAAAGGATATAAAGAGGTAACTCTTCTTGGACAAAATGTTGATAGTTATTTATGGTATGGGGGTGGTCCAAAAAAAGATTTTAAAAAGGCAAGTGAAGATCAGAAAAAAAATTCAAAAAGATTTTCAGACCTATTATTACTAATTGCCTCAAGCTTTCCTAAATTAAGAATAAGGTTTTCTACATCAAATCCTCAGGATATGACAATTGATGTAATAGAAACTATGGCCAAATATGATAACATCTGTAACCATATTCATTTGCCAATTCAATCAGGTAGTGATAGAATTCTAAAAAAGATGAATAGATTACATTCAAGAGATGAATACCTTAACTTAGTTAAAAAAATAAGAAAAATTATACCAAATTGTGGAATATCTCATGACATAATCACAGGATTTCCAACTGAAACCGAAACAGATCATCAAGATACACTTTCCTTAATGAATGAGGTAAAATATGATTTTGGATATATGTTTGCATATTCTGAAAGACCAGGGACTTTCGCTTCAAGACATTTTAAAGATGATGTAAGCACCGAAGTGAAACAAAGAAGGCTGCAGGAAATCATTACACTTCAACAAAAACATAGTTTTGAACGAAACAGAAGATTTATAGATACTGAGTGTAGTGTTTTAATTGAAAAGTCATCAAAAAAATCAAATAAACATTGGAGTGGAAGAATAAGTGAAAATAATGTTGTCGTTTTTCCAAAATATAATTATTCGCTTGGTGACATCGTAAATGTTAAAGTACAGGATTGTACAACAGCTACATTAATTGGAGATATTAATAAAGTCAAAGTATAATGGAATCTATTCTTACAGTAAAACAGAGGTTTGGAATTATTGGTGACAACACAAAACTTAACAGGGCAATTGAAAAATCAATTCAAGTTGCAAATTCAGATATATCAGTTTTGGTAACTGGTGAAAGTGGTGTTGGTAAAGAAAATATTCCAAAGATTATTCACCAGTACTCTCATAGAAAACATTCAAAATATATTGCTGTCAATTGTGGTGCAATTCCAGATGGAACTATTGATTCTGAACTTTTTGGTCATGAAAAAGGTGCTTTTACAGGAGCTACATCAAATAGAAGTGGATATTTTGAGGTTGCAGATGGTGGTACAATTTTTTTAGATGAAGTTGGTGAACTTCCTCTAGCAACTCAAGTAAGACTTTTAAGAGTTTTAGAAAGTGGAGAATTTATTAAAGTAGGTTCTTCGAAAGTTGAGAAAACTAATGTTAGAATAGTTGCTGCAACAAATGTTAACATGGAGGAGGCTATAAAAAAAGGTAAGTTTAGAGAGGATCTTTTTTACAGACTTAGTACAATTATTATTAATATTCCACCACTAAGACATAGAAAAGAAGATATTCCAATATTATTTAGAAAATTTGCATCTGATTTTGCTCAAAAATATAACATGCCAACTTTAAGGTTAGATGATAGCGCACAACAACTTCTTTGTCAACAAGATTGGAAAGGGAATATAAGACAGTTAAGAAATATTGCAGAACAAATGTCAATACTTGAAAAAGAAAGAAAGTTAAATACTGAAACTTTAAATAATTATTTACCTAATAAAATTTCTAAATTACCTGTAACATTAAATGACATAAAAGAAGACAACTCATCTTTTTCCTCGGAAAGGGAGATTTTATACAAGGTTTTATTTGATATGAAAAATGATTTAAATGATCTAAAAAAACTTACCTTAGAATTGATGCAGGGTGAAAGCTCAAGTGACATAAAGGAAAAGAATCAAGGCCTAATTGAAAAAATATATGGTGAGGATGAAACTAGTCAAGATTCAAAAAATATAGATTTCAAGTCTGATCTGAATATTAACCCAAGTACTGATGTTGATAATTCATTTGAATACGCAGAGACTATAGAAGAAGAAGAAACTTTATCACTACATGATAAAGAAGTAGAGATGATTAAGCAAGCATTAATAAGAACTAATGGAAGAAGAAAAAATGCTGCAAAAGAACTTGGTATATCCGAGAGAACACTTTATAGAAAAATTAAACAACATGATTTAGGAGATGTATCAGATGTATAAAAAAACTTTTGTTGTAACAATTATATCAATAATGACATTATCTTGTGGAATTTATAGCTTTACTGGATCTTCTATTCCGGTTGGAGTTGAGACTTTCCAGGTAGATTATTTTGAAAATAATGCTGGTGGTAGGCCAGGATCAACAATTGAGCCTGGGCTAGACAGAGATTTTACAATTGCTCTTCAAGATTTAATTGTTAACCAAACAAACTTAAACTTAGTTAATGAGGGAGGAGATATTGTATACAGTGGTGAAATCGTAGAATATAGTGTGACTCCTATGGCTTCTACAGCAGAATTAAAGGCAGCACAAAACAGACTAACAATGGCAGTAATGATAAATTATGTAAATACACTTAATGAAGAAGATGAATTTGCTAAAAGGTTTTCTTTTTATTATGATTTTCCTGGAAATCTTCAGGTTTATGATATAAAAGATTCTGCTTTAGAAGAGATCTTTGAAAGAATTACTCAAGATATTTTTAATGAAACTCTAGCTAAATGGTAAATAATCCTAAGAATATATACTCTAAAATTATCAATAAATTTAATCCTAAAGATGAAAATCAAGCAAATGATCTAAAAAAAATTTTAAATTCCTATCCATTTTTTCAATCTGCATCCGCATACTACCTTAAAACTTTGAAAATCCAAAAAAAAGATGCATATAATGAATTACTTCCAAAAACATCACTGCTTACAGTTGATAGAAAAGTATTGAGAGAGTGGCTAAATAGTAACGATGAGCAAAATAGTTCAAAAAATTCAACTACAGAAAAATACTCATTTCTTGACTGGTTTGATATTATAAATGATGAAGTTCCAAAAGTTGAAAAAAAATTAAATTTAATAGACGATTTTATTAACAAATCTCCAAAAATTAAATTATCTAATGGAGAGAAATCTCATAAAGAAATAATAATAGATTCAAAAATTAAAGATGAACTGATAACTGAAACTTTAGCGAAGATTTATGTTACTCAAAAAAAGTTTAACAAAGCTATTAAGGCATATGAAATTTTAAGCTTGAAATATCCAAAAAAAAGTAGTTTCTTTGCAGACCAAATTAATTATATTAAAAAACAAAAAATTAAAGATTAATTATGGGAACCTTTTGGATACTTGTATCGCTTATAATCTTTGTTTGCATTCTTCTAATACTAGTTGTAATGGTTCAAAATCCCAAAGGAGGTGGATTATCCTCAACTTTTGGAGGAGGCCAACAACAGATTGGTGGAGTAAAAAGTACTACTGATTTCCTTGACAAAAGCACATGGACTCTTGCTGGTATAATTCTTATATTGATATTGATTTCTAATGTTACACTCATGAATGATTCTGAAAACTCTGATTCTATTCTTATTGATGAATCAATTCCTGAGCAAACAATCCCGGAGATCCCTGAGCAAACAATCCCTGAGATTCCTTCTGATATTGATCAATAAAATGTCATTATGTCACAAATTAATATTTAATAGCATAATTTTAAATCGTGGCATAGTTTGTGAAATTATTAAATAAAAAAAAATGAGTAAAATTAATATTAAACCTTTAGCTGATAGAGTTTTGGTTGAACCTTCAGAGGCAGAAACAAAAACTTCATCTGGTATAATAATACCTGATTCTGCAAAAGAAAAACCACAGAGAGGAAAAGTAGTTTCTGTAGGTCCAGGCACAAAAGAAAACCCAATTACTTTAAAGGTGGGTGATATAGTACTTTATGGTAAATATTCAGGTACAGAATTACACCACAATGGTGTAGATTACCTAATCATGAAAGAGAATGATATTCTTGCAATTGTATAACTAAAAATAAAGAAAAATGGCAAAAAAAATTGAATTTGATATTGAGGCACGCGACGGTATAAAACGTGGTGTAGACGCATTGGCAAACGCTGTCAAGGTTACGCTTGGTCCAAAAGGAAGAAATGTAATTATTGGTAAATCATTTGGTGCACCTCAGGTAACTAAAGATGGTGTTACTGTTGCTAAAGAGATAGAGCTTAATGATAATCTTGAAAATATGGGGGCTCAAATGGTTAAAGAAGTTGCATCAAAAACTAACGATTTAGCAGGTGATGGGACAACAACAGCAACAATACTTGCTCAGTCAATTGTAACAGAAGGTCTTAAAAATGTTGCAGCTGGTGCTAATCCTATGGACTTAAAAAGAGGGATTGATAAAGCTGTTTCATCAGTAGTTAGTGGTTTATCCAAACAGTCAGTTGAAATTGGAAGTGCATCAGAGAAAATACTTCAGGTAGCAAGTATTTCAGCTAATAATGATGATACTATAGGTAAA
>CAJPUS010000093.1 GCA_905380995.1 uncultured Flavobacteriaceae bacterium | reverse complement strand
TATTATGGACCTTCAGGTATATTTGCAGACATAGCACTATACTTAATATTGTTCTAATATTTGGTATTCTTGCTGGATTAGGAGCTGTACTAACTCTTCCTGGGATTGCTGGTATCGTACTGACCATTGGTATATCTGTTGACGCTAATGTACTTATTTTTGAAAGGGTTAGAGAGGAACTACGAAAAGAAAAGGGCTTAAAACAATCAATTAATGATGGATTTAATAATGCATTATCCTCAATTTTAGATGCAAATATTACTACAGGACTTACAGCACTTGTTTTATATATTTTTGGAACTGGTCCTATTAAAGGCTTTGCAACAACATTGCTGATTGGTATTGCAACTTCATTATTTACAGCTATTTTTATAACTAGATTACTAATTGATAATAAGGTATTTAAGTCAGGAAAATTATCTTTTTCAACAAAATCAACAAAGGACTTATTTAGTAATTTAAAAATTAAGTTCCTAGGAAAAAGAAAAGCCACATATATAATATCTTCATCCCTCTTATTAATTAGTATTAGCTCTCTTTTATTTCAAGGTTTAAACCAAGGAGTTGATTTCTTAGGTGGTAGATCATACATTGTCAGGTTTGATAAAGAAGTTAAATCCTCTGACATTGAATCAACATTAAATAATGCATTTGGAAGTGCCGAAGTAAAAACTTATGGAGCATCCAATCAGTTAAAAATTACAACCAAATACAAGGTGGATCAAGAAGGTCTTGTCGTTGATGATGAAATCAAAAATATTCTTTTTGATAATCTGGGTGAACAGTTTGATAATCAGATTTCATATAGTGAATTTACAACTGGTGAAGATATTGGTATAATGTCAAGTATTAAAGTTGGTCCTACAATTGCAGATGATATTAAACAAAATTCGGTATGGGCTATTTTTGGTTCTCTGGTTATCGTTTTCTTATATATTCTACTTAGATTTCAAAAATGGCAATTTTCTCTAGGTGCAGTATCTGCTGTATTTCATGATGTTTTAATCGTACTAGGTATTTTTTCACTCACTTATAAAATCATGCCTTTTAATATGGAAATAAATCAAGCATTTATTGCTGCTCTTTTGACAGTTATTGGTTACTCACTTAATGACACTGTTGTTGTATTTGATAGGATAAGAGAGTTTTTTAGAATACATAAATCTTGGGATAATGAAACTACTGTAAATACTGCACTGAATAGTACACTTAGTAGAACACTTAATACATCTTTAACAACATTAATAGTTCTTACAGCTATTTTTATTTTCGGTGGAGAATCAATTAGAGGATTTATGTTTGCCTTAATTATTGGAGTAATGGTTGGGACATACTCTTCTGTTTTTATTGCTACTCCAATTATGTTTGATTCTTACTCAAAGAAAGTTAACTAACTAACTTTTTTTCTATTAAAAGACAAAAATACAATACCAATCAAAATGAAAGGAATACTTAACCACTGACCTGTTGATAGAGCTGGAAGAAAGGTTTCAATACCTCCTTGACTCTCTTTTACAAATTCTACAATGAACCTAATTGAAAATAAGCCAATTAAAAAAAAACCAAATAGTTTTCCTTCCTTTTCTCTAATTGATACTTTTTGGTATAGAATGTAAAGTATTATAAAAAGAGAAATATATCCAAATGATTCATACAACTGAGCAGGATGCCTAGGTAAAACTTCACCTCTATTTTCAAATATAATCCCCCAGTTGTTATTAGTGTATTTTCCCAGAATTTCAGAATTAAAAAAATTTCCAATTCTTACAAAAGCAGCACCAATTGCAGTTGGAATTGTTAGTCTGTCAAATATCCATATAAGACTTTTGAAATTGTACTTGCTTTTAAATATTAATAAACCAATAGTCATACCTATTGCAGCTCCGTGACTTGCTAATCCTCTAAATCCAGTAAATTTATAACCGTCAATTAATCCAAATATTGATGAATTAGGTGACTCTTGAATGGGTAAAAATATTTCAATTAAGTGATTTTGATAATATCCCCATTGATAAAATAAGACTTCACCTAATCTTGCTCCTAGAAAAACTGATAGGACAAGATAAATTAATAAAGGATCCAGATATTTTTCATCAACTTTCTCTATTGCAAAGAAAGACTTTACAAGATTATACCCAACAATAAAGGCAAGTATAAACATCAAACTATAAATGTATATTGGAAAGCCAAGTATTTCAAATGACTCAGTAGGGGACCATCTAATTTGAGAAATAAACATTTCTAAATATAACTATAATTTATGGCACAGGGTCATAGCCACCTTTAAATAGCGAATTACATTTAATAATCCTCTTTACTGTCAAGAATACACCCTTAAAAACACCATGTTTTTTAAGTGCAATAATACCATATTCAGAACATGTTGGTGTATAGCGACAATTATTCCCTAATAATGGAGATATTAAAATCCTATATATTCTTATCATAAATATAAAAGGAAGAGCAAGTATTCTGCTAATTTTTGTCATTGAGTTTTATTCCCAATTTATTTAGTTGGTCTCTTATTGAGTCCGATAAATCAAAATCTTTTTTCTCTCTTGCATTATCTCTAATACTTAGTAATATTTCAAGAATAGAATCATTATCAGATTTAGATTTATTGTAATTTATGCCTAATATATCATTAAGTAAAGTCTCTAAAACAGTTAAAAAATAATCTTTTTCTCTTAACCCAATAGCTCCAGTTTTTTCAAATTGATGAATTAATTTTGAGGAATTAAAAATTTCAGCAATTAACATGGGTGTATTAAAATCATCATTTAAACAATTAAAACAATTTTTTTCCCACTCCTTGATTTGATTAAAAAAATCATCATTATTATTTTTTGAAGCCTTTAAATTATTTATTCTATCTATCATTTCCACAAGTTTTTCAAAACCTTTTTCAGATGCTTGTATTGCATTTTCACTAATATCTAATTCATTTCTGTAATGAGCTTGAAGGAAGAAAAATCTTATAATGTTTGGATTATATGGTTTCGAAAAAAACTTATTATTACCAGAGAAAAGTTCATCTGGTAAAATATTATTATCAAGAGATTTAGACATTTTTTTATTATTTAATGTCAGCATATTAGTGTGTATCCAGAATTTTGCTGGTTGCTTTCCAGTATATCCAACTGCTTGAGCAATCTCACAATCATGATGCGGAAATTTTAAATCTATTCCGCCTCCATGAATATCAAATTCATCGCCAAGATATTTATTACTCATTGCTGTACACTCAAGATGCCAGCCAGGAAAGCCTTCGCTCCAGGGTGATTTCCATTTCATTAAATGATTTTTTTCAGCTTTTTTCCATAGAGCAAAATCAAATTCATTTTTTTTATCATCTTGACTTGATAAACTCCTTGAGTTAGATTTAATTTTATCCAAGTTTCTTCCAGAGAGCTTTCCGTAAGTATCAATCTGATTGTAATTTGAAATATCAAAATATACAGAGCCATTAGAGGTATAAGCAAGACCTTTTTTAATTAAGTCTTCTATTATGGTAATTTGCTCTGTTATATGACCTGATGCAATAGGTTCTATACTAGGATTTAATACATTAAACTTTTTAATAACATTTCTAAAACTATTGGTATATTTTTGAGCGATTTCCATTGGCTCTAGTTGTTCAACCTTAGCTTTTTTTGATATTTTATCTTCACCATTATCCTCTAAATGTCCTACATCTGTAATATTTCTGACATATCTTACATTATAACCAAGATATTTTAGGTATCTGAATATAATATCAAATGAGATAAACGTTCTACAGTTACCAAGGTGAACGTTGCTGTAAACTGTTGGGCCACATACATACATTCCAACTGTGTTATTTCTTAAAGGTTTAAATTTTTCTTTAGAACTCGTAAGTGAATTATATATATGTAAATTATGTGGCATTCATTAAAGTTCAGACTCAAGTTTTATGTAGTCTAAAAACTCCCTTTTAAATTTTTCCTTTTTAAATTTACCTCCGAACTCAGATGTCACGGTACTTGAGTTTATATCTTTGATACCTCTTGAATTAACGCACAAATGTTTAGCATCAATTACACATGCAACATTATCTGTATTCAGAACTTTTTGAAGATCTTTTACTATTTGGATTGTAAGTCTTTCCTGAACTTGAGGTCTTTCAGCATAATATTTTACAATTCTATTTATCTTAGATAATCCCACAACATTTCCATTTGATATATAAGCAACATGAGCAAGACCTACAATTGGAAGAAGGTGATGCTCACATGTAGAATATAAAGTAATATTCTTTTCAACTAGCATTTCACCATAATTATACTTATTCTCAAATGTTGACATTTCTGGTCTGTTCTTTGGGTTTATACCAGAAAAAATTTCGTTAACAAACATTTTGGCTACTCTTCTTGGAGTCCCCCTTAAACTATCATCAGTCAAATCCATTCCAAGTATATCTAAAATTTCATAAACTTTTTCTTGAATAAGAGTTATTTTATTTTTATCAGATATATCAAATGCACCTTCTTTTAAAGGTGTTTCTTCTGACTTGGAACCAATATGGTTGTCTCCAATAGCATCTATTTCTTTGTCTAACAATTCTTGTAATTTCATTTTTTAAAATTTGAGTTACACAAAGATAGAAATTATGAAGTTAAAACGAAGTTAAAGTTTGATTGAAAATGAAGCATAAACAGCAAATGTATCTGCATCAATATCATATTTATCAGTTAGCCCTCTGGTATATAGTCTGTTTTTAATAAAATTATTTGATTTAGTTATGCCAATATCTAAATCAAAATAACCATAATTTATACCAATACCTGCAGTTAAACCGGTAACTTTATTTTTTAAATCAAGATCAGGCCCTTTATAATAAAAATATCCAGCTCTTAAATTTAAATTTTTATATAAATATTCCCCACCTATTCTTATAGATTCAGAAATAGCTGCCATTTTATTTTTTATAGAGTAGTTGAGAGAATTTAAGTACGAATCTTTGCCGTCATTATCATCAAATTCTGTATTGTTAAATTTGGTGATCTCATAGTCAAAACTAATTAATCCTCTAGTGCCAAAAATATATGCAAGGCTAAAGAGTGATTTTGAGGGTAACTTTATTTCATACTTATCATATATATTAATAGTATTAGGATCAATTATGTATGTAGTCAATTTATTATTCTCACTTATATCTGTTTCAATAAGTTGACTACTTTCTTCTTCAATATTTAATATAGTAGGTGTTGAGTAAGACAATCCAACCCTTAGTTGTTTGATTTTAATTATACTTCCTAATTGGACTGAGAATCCAGTTCCAAAAGCTAATAGATCTTCCTTAAAAAATATCCTTTGTACATTAGAATCATTTGCATATCCATATTCTTCAAAAATTTTTGTTTCTTCAAATAATGTCTCATGTAAATTAATATTAATACCAGTGAAAAAATGATTATTAAAAGAGTAACCAAAATTTACACTGTGCTTAAAATGATCTCCTTTTCTAAATATTTCAAGATTTTGATCAAGATTATTATATAATGTATTAGAAATATAGTTATTATTATCTTCTCCGTTATTATTAATAATGAAGCTCTGAAAGCCAAGAAAAGCTTGTTGATCTGCAAATCCATAATTATCCCCTAAATAGGTGTACACACTCTGAGAGGTTTCATCATCATATATTAATAAATCTTCTGAAGGAATACCTTCAGCATAATAAAGGAAATAATTATCTATTCCCGAACTATTTTTTCCTGATAAATTGAAAGAGCTATTAAAATCCCCTAATCTATGGTTATTATATGATAGTGAAAATCGAGATTTTCTATTTTCATAAACTAAGACAAAACCAAGACCTCCATATGAATAAAAATTCTTTTTTGACAAAGAATTATAATTATTTAGTTCGTTTGAAATTGAGAAATTCTTGTAGTTTAGAGTAACTGATATCTCAGAATCAAGAAAAATTGAAGAACTTGCAGGGTTAATAGATATTGCGCTAAGATCTCCGCCCAATGAACCAAATGCCCCTCCCATTGAATTAAACCTGGATGTTCCTTCATGATAAAAAGAGCTGTATCTTAGAGCATCTTCGAATGTTTGAGAGTTACTGAAAAAAGTTACACTAAAAAATAAATGTAGATAAAGATATTTTTTGAGCATATAATTTATATTCCCACCACCTCTTGACCCACCAGAGCTTCCTCTCGATCCACCACCTCTTGATACACCTGAGCTTGAAGAGCTAAAACTTCCACCTCGAATGGTATGTGATGAACGTGATCCTGAAGATCCAAACCTACTTGATGAATTTCTGTAGGATCTATTGTTAAAATTCCTTTCGCTATTTGAATTTGTATAATTATAATTAGACGATCTGTAATAGGAATTTCCTCTTTGACTAGGATTTACAGATCTAACCTGTCTATATGATTCTCTTACGTAATCACTCTTAATTTTACTAAGATTAGGAATTGAACTATTTCTATTAATATTTTTTGAATTAGAATTACCTCTTGAATAGACACCTATAAGGTTATTATTTCTAACTTCTCTTAAATTGATACTTCTATCAAAATCGTCATAAGCAGAGACATCTTTTGTTCTATCAATGTACACTCCACCAGATGAGCCAATTCTTGAGTAAATCCCAGATATTCTTACACCTTGCGTATCACTTTTTCTTGAAGTGATTTTTGATGAGCTATCTCCACCTCTTCTGGAAGCAGAGTTGCTGAAACTTACTCGATTTGATCCTACATTATCGTAATGATCTTTGTAAACAGTACTATTGTATATTCCTCCATAATACCATGGCATATGTCTTCTATACCTCATCATATACCAATAGTGATTACCAAATCTGTAAGAGTAAGGTGAATAGTAAAAACTATAATGTCCATAAAATGGATAACCCGTTTCATATCCAAAAAGATTGTAATAAAATGCAGGTCCAAAACCGTAACCATTATATCCAAAGTAAGGATTGAACCCCATGTTGAAATAAAATGGGTCATAATAATACCTTCCAAAACTTGGATAAAAATTATTTACGATCTCAGTTGACTCCGGATTAGCACCCCAAGGGAGATATCCTAAATCATTTTCATTTGATGAATAATCATTCAAAGGTTCATCTACATAATTATTGAAAACCGCTTCATAATCAATTCCTCTATCACTAGATAAATATATGCCATCATCGTTGGTATAATATGAAGCTAATTGATATGAATTACAACCAACATATAAAGTTGAGAGTAAAGCTAGTTGTATTATGGAAATATATTTTTTCATTGTCCCTAATTTAAGAATAATTTATTAAATGTAAATTAGTATTTTTACATCTACTTTAAATTAAACAACAATTATGCCACTTTTAATTAATTGTTGATAATAATTTATAAATGGGAAAAAAAATTACTCCAAGAGATGATGACTACTCAAAATGGTACAATGATATTGTTTCTGAGGCAGGATTAGCTGAATCCTCAGATGTAAGAGGAAGTATGGTTATTAAACCTTACGGGTTTGCAATTTGGGAATTAATGAAATCTCAGCTTGATGATATGTTTAAGCAGACTGGCCATGAGAATGCTTATTTTCCTTTATTTGTTCCAAAATCATTATTTGAAGCGGAAGAAAAAAATGCAGAGGGTTTTGCTAAAGAGTGCGCTGTGGTTACTCATTACAGATTGAAAAATGACCCTGATAAAAAAGGCAAACTGATTGTTGACCCGAAGTCAAAACTTGAAGAAGAATTAATTGTAAGGCCAACAAGTGAGGCAATAATATGGAAAACTTATAAAAGATGGATACAATCATATCGTGATTTACCTATTTTAATAAATCAATGGGCTAATGTTGTAAGATGGGAGATGAGAACCAGACTTTTTTTAAGAACTTCAGAATTTTTATGGCAAGAGGGCCATACAGCTCATGCTTCTAAAAAAGAAGCATTAGACGAAACAATTCTTATTAATGATATATATTCTGAGTTTGCTGAGAGGTTTATGGCTATGCCCGTTATTAAAGGATCAAAGTCAGAGTCAGAGAGGTTTGCTGGAGCTGAAGAAACTTTATGTATTGAAGCATTAATGCAGGATGGCAAAGCACTACAGGCAGGCACCTCCCATTTTCTTGGTCAAAACTTTGCCAAGGCATTTGATGTTAAGTTTGCAGATAAATCAGGAAAATTAGAATATGTTTGGGCTACGTCTTGGGGAGTTTCAACAAGACTTATGGGCGCTTTAATTATGTCTCATAGTGATGATAATGGACTCATACTTCCTCCTTTGCTTGCTCCAGTTCAAATAATTATAATTCCTGTATTTAATTCTGAAGAAAGCTCAAAAAAAATATTAGATAAGAGTAATAAGTTATTTAAACTAATTAAAGAAAAAGGTTTAAGAGTGAAAATTGATATTAGAGAAAATATTAGCCTTGGTTTTAAACTTAATGACTCAGAAGTTAAAGGAATTCCAATGAGAATAGTTATAGGAGAAAAAGAAGTTGAAAAAGATGAGTTTAAAATTTTTTACAGGCATAACTCTTTAAAAGTTTCTACAAATTTCTCTAAACTTTCAAACAAAGTTGAATCTTCGATACTTAAAATTCAAGAAGAGATGATTTTAAAATCTAAGGAGAGACTGAAAAAAAACACTCATGAAGTAGATTCATATGATAATTTTAAAAAATTAATTTCATCTCAAAGTGGTTTTATAATAGCTGGATGGG
>CAJPUS010000092.1 GCA_905380995.1 uncultured Flavobacteriaceae bacterium | reverse complement strand
AATTCCAGACCTGCTTATACTCCCTATTGTCGGCTTCAATCCCACTAGAGAGTTTTTTGAAGAAGGAGATAAAATAGAACCTGATGTTTCTGTACCAATTGATGCGGCTGCAAAATTTGCTGCAATTGAAACACCACTTCCAGAACTTGAGCCACCAGATTCAAAAATTTTACGTCCATAAGGATTCAGTGTTTGACCACCAATAGAACTGTAACCAACAGGACAAGGTCTACAAAAATAATAAGCCCATTCACTCATGTTGAGTTTTCCAAGAATCAAAACATTATCACTTATGAGGTTATCTATAACTCTTGCATTTTCATCAACATAATTGTTTTTAAAAACAGATGCACCTGCGGAGGTAACCATTCCATCTACATTAATATTATCTTTTACTAAAATTGGAATCCCATGTAATGGATTATCTATTTTTTTTTGTAAGTCAAGATCTTTAGCCTCATCAATTACATTTGGGTTTAATGATATTATTGAATTGAGATAGAGATTACTGTCCATCTCAAATTTATAAATTCTATATATATAGAATTTAACTAAATCTTCGTAATTAAATCTACCCTCTGATATATATTTTTGTATTGATGAAATTTCTTGATTTATAATGAATTTTTTTATTGAATTATGATAATTAATATCATAAGATTTCAAAAACTTATAAAAAGGCTTAAAAATATCATTTCTATCTTTAGTTAAGGATAGAAGTCTTTTATATCTCATCCTTTTAATTTTATGATTAGAGTTTTCCTCTATCTCCTGAGTTTCATCATAGTTTTCCCAAATAATAATTTGATTATCACTACATGATAATGTAAAAGCGAAAAAAAATATTATAATCTTTTTCATGTTTTAATTTAAACTTGTGATTAAGAATTGATTTTAAAATAATTCGATGTATCCTGAATTGTTTTTTTTATAGGGATTGCGTCATATTTTAATAACTCCTTTGCTTGGCTTGAATCAATTTTGATATCTAAACCTAATAATTTTTTTATAGGTTTAATTGTTTTGTCAAAGTTGGCTAAAAATTTAACTAGGAAAACTGGTGGGCTTATTGTAGGTGCATTATGACCAATTTCATTTAGCATTTTACAAAAGTCTTTTACCCAATAGGTATCCTCACAAACTATAAACCTCTTGCCAATAGCGTTATCATTTTTTAAAGCTGCAACATGCATTTTTGCAACATCACGAACATCAACAATACCCATTTTAAATGGAGGTGCTACTGGCATTTCTCTATTTATCATCATTGAAAAAAACTCTAATGATCCCCTTTTTAATAATTTACCAATTCCAGGACCTAAAACCACAGGTGGTAGAATTGTTGTTAATTTGATTGAATCATTTTTTGAGACAAAATCCCATGCAGCCATTTCAGCCAGTGTCTTACTTTTTGTGTAAGCATCTAGATTTATATTCGAAATATCTGTCCAACAAGACTCATTAATTTTTGTGTTTAGATTCTTTGTCATGTAAACTGATGCTACAGATGAGGTCATTACAACTCTTTTTACAGAATACTTTTTACAATTTTCTAAAACCCTTAAAGTGCCTTTCCTATGAGGAAAAATGAGATCATTCTCATCACCATTAAATGAAATTGGAAAAGGTCCAGCAACATGAAAAACAGAGTCACAACCATTAATCGGCAGGTCCCAATCTTCTTCTTTATTTAAATCAGCCTTATAAAAATTTAAATCAACTTTTCTATCTAGATATTTTTCAATATCAGATTTGATTTGATTACCTTTACTGATGTCTCTTAAAGTAGCTCTGACAACATAATTTTCCTTTAAAAGTTCAGCAATACAATGTTTACCAATAAATGATGAACCTCCAGTAACTAACACTTCTTTCATAAACCAGATTTTGTAATATAAATTACAAAAATTTAGATCTTTAATTATATATTGTTTAAAGAAATTATGATAAATAGAAGGAGATTTATAGAAACTAGTTCTTTAGCCTCATTAGGAAGTATTATAAGCACTATGAGTTGTTCAAGAATAAAACAAGATATTAAACAACTTGGTGTTCAAATTCATTCTGTTCGTCCTCAGTTAGTCAATGATTTTGAAGGAACATTAAGTAAAATTTCAAAAATCGGATTCACAAATATTGAAGCTTACGGATTAAGTTCAGATGGAATCTTTATTGAAAAGATATCTCCAAAATATTATAAAGAAACTGTTGAAAATCTTGGAATGAAGCTATTATCATCTCATATAAACTACTTTCAATATGAAAATATAAATAAAATAATTGACTCCGTATTAGAAGCTGATATTAAATATGGAATTATTCCTATAACTCCAGAAAAATACAGACTTAGTATTGACGGGTATAAGAATTTTGCAGAATATTTAAATAAAGTTGGTGAAAAATTTAATGACTCTGGAATAATATTTGGTTTTCACAATCATGATTTTCAATTTAATCAATTAGAACGTGAAATTCCCTATGAAATTCTATTACAACACACTATGCCAAATCTTGTTACATTTCAAATGGATTTATATTGGGCCACTAAAGGTGGTGCAGACCCAATTTATCTAATTAATAAATATCCTGGTAGATTCAAATCATTTCATGTAAAGGATTTAGATAAATTTTTTGATAGAGCTACAGTTGGATCAGGTATAATAGATTTTAAATCAATTTTTAATTTAAAAGAAATCGCGGGCTTAATGGATTATTTTGTAGAAGACTTTAGACCAGAACAAGAGCCTTTTAAAAAATTGGAGAAAAGCTTCAATTATTTAAATAATTCTGACTTTGCATAACTAAATTTTATTTGTTTTTAAAAGTTTTATTGCATGGTTAGCTGCTCTAGCTGATAATGCCATAAATGTCAAAGATGGGTTTTGTGTTGCTGTTGATGTCATGCATGATCCATCAGTTACAAAAACATTTTTACAATTATGCATTTGGTTCCATTTATTTAATATTGATTTTTTTGGATCATTTCCCATTCTTACACCACCCATTTCATGTATATCCAAACCAGGTGCTTGTTTTGTATCTCTTGTTTTAATTTCTTTAAATCCTGCTTTTTCATACATTTCAGTAAACTGCTCATAAAAGTCTTTTATCATTAACTCATCATTATTATCATATTTTACATTTACTTTTAAAACAGGTATGCCATTTTTATCTATTTGATCCTTGCTCAAGCTAACATAATTAGTTTTTTTTGGGATTGTTTCACCCATCATATGAGAGCCAACACGCCAAGCTCCTTTTCTATTATCAATCGTCAGGTTATTAAGAAGATCTTTACCAAATCCATTTGAGTTAATTTTAGAAATTTTCCCAGTACCAAATCCTGCTGCATATCCTCTTAAAAAATTAGTTTCTTGTTTATAAACATTTCTAAATCTAGGTATATAAGAACTTGTTGGTTTTCTCCCATCAGGACTAAAATTTAAGTGACCCTCATGAATTGCTGTTATTTTTGCTCTATAATTGTGAAATGCAACATACTTGCCAAGGAGTCCACTATCATTTCCAAGACCATCAGGAAATCTATTTGATTTAGAATTTAATAAAATTTGATTAGTATTAAGAGTAGAAGCACATACAAAAATTATTTTTGAAAAATAATCAGTACTTTCAAGAGTATCAGAATTAATTACTCTTACCCCGATTGCTTTTGCTTTATCTTCATCAAAAATAATTGAATGAACAATGGAATTTGGTTTTAAAGTAAGATTACCTGTTTGCATAGCCCATGGAACTAATGTAGAATTTGCATTAAAGTAAGCTCCATATGGACAACCTCTTCGGCAAATATTTCTACTAACACATAATCCTCTTCCCTGCTTTCTAAAAATTTCTTTGTTTTCTGTTATGTGTGCACATCTTCCATAAATTAAAAATCTATTATTATACTCTGACTTAATAATTTTTTGAAAGTATTCTTCAACACAGTTAAGTGGCCAGGACTTTAAAAAATCTCCATCAGGTACAACATCTAGTCCATCTAAATTTCCTGAAACCCCAATAAATTGCTCAACTTTCGTATACCAATCTGCTATATCTTTATATCTAATTGGCCAGTCAACTGCAAAACCATCTCTAAGGGGACCCTCAAAATCAAAGTCACTCCATCTTTGTACTTGCCTTCCCCACATGATAGATTTTCCACCAACTTGATAACCCCTAATCCAATCAAATGGTTTTTCTTGAATATATGGTTCATCTTTATCTTTTACAAAAAAATGTTGAGAGTCTTCTCCAAAATTATAACAGCGACTTACAATAGGATTTTCAATTCTTGTTTTGTAATTAATTTGCCCTCTGTGTTTAAGTTCCCAGGGCATCATATTTGTTGTTGGATAATCTTTAATATGCACAATATTAGGACCTCTCTCAAGCATTAAGGTTTTCACTCCTCCATCACATAATTCTTTAGATGCCCAACCTCCGGACATTCCAGCACCAATCACTATAGCATCATAATTATTGTTCATATTATTAAATTGAAATACAGCCTATATATCTGGAGGGTGCATATTCATAATTTAAATATTCTGTCATGTAGAATTCAGATGTAGTAAAATGAGTAATACTTAAGTCTTTTGTAGTATTGATAAAAAATCTTATTTTTTCTGATATTCCATCTAAACTATTTATATTATCAAAAATTAAACTATGATTATTATTTTTAGTGTTAATAAATTCAGAATATTCATCTAATCCAGATAAATAGTAATTAATATCATCTGGACTATAACAATCATTCAACATTGTAAATATAAATTGTGTTAAATTCTCTGGATTTACAATTTTAAGATTTTTAATAGGGAGTATTATTTCACTTACTTTATTAATAATATTTAACTGATCATAACTCAGTATTTTATTTCCAACTGTAAATCCACTATTAAATTTACATGATGGAAGTAATATAGTTCCACAGGTTATTAAAGCTATGTTTTGAAATGCATCTCTTCTTTTCATCCCTGTAAATTTAAATATTTATTTTATACAAAAAAACCCTCATGTGAGGGTTTTTTATTTGTTTAAAATTGTGGTTTATCTACCCATTAAGAATTCCAGTTGAAGCCAACCATGCATTTCTCTTGATGCCATTCCGTATTTACTCATCATTTTATTTGTAAATGAATCATCAATAGCATCCAATCCTACTTTATTAATTTCAAAAATTGTATGAGTTATTGGTTTATATGCATTTTCAGATCTATTTTTTATTTCTGAAAAATCCCAAAAATATTTCCTTCCAGAATGCTGATTTTTAAAATATTCTTTTTCAAATTCAACATAATCATCATTTAACTCTTCCATTGAAATGTAAGTTGCTGTAATACCATCATCAGGATTTAAACCTTCTTCTGTGAAACTTGATAAACTCTCCATGGTGTAATTTCTGGATCTTGCTCTATATTTATTTTCAGTGCTCTCCCTCAAATATTTTCTTATTACAGACCTTTTAGTTTTTCCCTTGTGAGCCTCCTCAATAATATCTAACCAATCTACTTGTGCCTCTAATTGCTCCATTGATTCATATGTGTTTATAATTATATAATCAGCCCAAGGATTATTATTATTACTAGATGGGTTTACTTTCCAAATAAACCAACCAGATTGAATTCCATCTTTAATAGCTTTCTCTTTAGCAACAGCCCAAAAAGACTCAAATTTTTCGTATTCTTCACTTAAACCTTCATTTATTGTAACATGTTCACTTGTCCAATATTGAGCATTTAGAGAAATAGAAAAAATAAATGCAAATAACGTAAATAATATATTTTTCATTTTTTATTAATTTATAGTTAAGTGTCTAATCTATAATTTTAATCTTTAAATAAAAAATTATATTGATTTTTTTGTGATGGTAATTTTCTTTTTTATGTAGTTCAACATTAAACCATATAATGGGAGAAAAAAAACAAGTCCAATTATAACCTTAATTATAAGTTGATTTGTTGCAATTTCTAACCAATTTTCTGACATATACGCATCATCTGAATTAAAAAAAGCACTAAAGAAGAAAGTATAAGTATCAATAATATTAGAGACAAATGTTGATAGTGCTGGAGCAATCCACCAATATGAATACTTTTCTCTAAAATATTGAAAAGCATTTATGTCAATTAGAATACTAATGGCGTATGCAATAGAGCTTGCAAAGCTTATTCTCAAGGCAATTGAAATAATATCTTGTTCATAATATATGATTAAAAAAGATGATATGATTGCAAATGGAAATGCAAATGAAATAGTTTTCCTTGCTATTATTTTACCTACTAGTCTTACTGTTAAATCTGTCGCAACAACAACTAATGGAAAGCTAAAAGCGGCCCACGTAAGTTTCACTCCTAAAATTTCTATTGGGATTGATACAAGAAAATTAGATATTGTTATTATTATTATATGGAGTACTACTAATAATTTTAATAATATATTATTTTTCATTTGTGTTCCACCAGTTTTCCCAAGGAAATACATACCAGTAATGTTTAAATTTTAAATTAACCATTTTTCCATAATAATCAACACTTGACAAACTTTCAGAGTTGTTAATTAGCACAGCAAAATGAATATTAGTTTTTAAATTATTACACAAATCTTTTATTACTCCAATAGTCTTTCCAGAATCATTTATATCATCAATTATTAAAGCAGATTTAAATTGATTTAATTGATCTTGTATTTTTACCAAATCTACCTTTTTATATGAGTCTCTAAACCCAATATTTAAGACTTCGTGTGGCTTATTTAAATAGTGGGAAATACATATACTGGGTATACATCCCCCACGATTTATACCAATTACTACTTCTGGATCAAAATTTAATTTATTTATTTGTTCTAAAATTTTACGAATTGAATCAATAACTTCTTCAATTGTTAAAAAAACCTTTTCCATTATTTAATATATTTTAAAATAACAAGTCGACTCAATAAAAATAAAGATAGGGTGGGGTGCTCATATCTGCAAAAATTGATTAAAAAATATTTTTAAATTTGTAATAATGAAAAAACCGATCATTACATTAATTACCCTTTTAGGATTTGTATATTCCTATGCTCAGACAGATATAAATTCTTCTGAATACACGGTAGAGACAATAGGAAAGATATCTAACCTATATAAATATATAGAGTTATCAAAACAGGTCATCAATGATGAAAACATCTATAATTTAAAGTATCAAAACTTAGAATTCCCTCAGATGACAGATTTAGCAATTGTACAGTTTAAAGCTACAGACGATGAATTTGATGAATTATATAATAAGATTCTGTTAGGTTCTAAATTGAAAAAAAACGACCCAATTAACTATATGGATCTAGGGAAAGGGAGAATAGGTATATCAAGATTGGCATCTGGTCAAGTTAAAATTTTATACAATACAAAAGGCTCCACACTTTCAAAGTGGACATGGCTATCTAAGGCTCAGTTAAGGAAAATTTTTGGTAAGTAAATTTTTTTTAAAAAATGAAAATAGCCCTAATTATTTCAATTATTATATATTCATTAGGTGATAAAATAAGTTGCCTTAATTGTTCTGAACAAAATACATTTTCAGTTCTTGTAATCACTGAGACTGATGGCTGGGTTCATGATTCAATTGAATCAGGACTTAAATTAATAGAAAATATTGGTGATCAAAACAATTTTAACGTTTATTACTCTGATGATTCAAGAGTAATTAATTCTAACAACTTAGAAAAAATTAGAACTATTATTTTTCTTAACACAACTGAGGAAATCCTGAATGATGATGAACAAAGAGTTATGGAATCTTTCATTAAGAGTGGTAAAGGATTTGTTGGAGTTCATGCTGCTGCAGATACTGAATATAATTGGGAGTGGTATGGAATGTTAGTTGGTGCTTATTTTAGAAACCACTCAGATGTAATGAATGGTAAAATTTTAACAATTAATAATAAAATTACTGATCATTTAGAATCTGAGTGGGAAATTGAAGATGAATGGTATAATTTTGACTATGTAAATTATGATATAAATATACTATTAAATCTTGACGAAAAATCTTACATTGGAGGTGAACATCCTGATTACCACCCTATTACTTGGTATCATGAATATGATGGTGGTAGATCATTCTATACTGGTTTAGGTCATACCAAGGAGGTATATGGGGATATTAGATTCATGAAACTATTGGAAAAAGGTATCCTTTATGCATCTTATAAAGAATAATTTTTAGAATTAAATATATCACTAAGAACCTTCATTGCCTTATCTTTTTCTGCAAATGGAACAAAAACATGATCGTGATGATATCCTGCAATAACATTACAACTAATTTTTTCATCAGATAGTGCTTTTGAAAAAGTTGAAGTTAAACCAACTGAATCTAAAGTTGAATCTATTTGTAAAGTAATCCATGCCGAAATAAAATAAAAGGATAATTTTTTTCTTATTGCTTCATTTTTTGAAATTATAACTGAAAATCCTTGTCTTTCTTTAATATATGCGATTATATTAGGCTTGCTAATTTTATTTATATCATCAATAGAACAAAAAACATATTCTCCTTTATTAAGCCTTACTTTTTCTTTACCCATGCCGTAAAAATAAAAAATCCCTTGGTTACTATTTACTACAAGTAGCTTTTTACTTCACCAAGGAACCTTTATTATATTCAAATATAAGATATTATAAATTGAATTTTATAAATTAGAAATATGATAATAAATCTTTAATCATTGTTAATTAATTAAATGCAAGTAATACCAAAAAATACAATTAGTTTTTTAAAAGAATTGAAGTTAAATAATAATAGAGATTGGTTTAATGAAAATAAACAGGAGTTTAATTCTATCCAAACTGAGGTTAAAAAATTTGCTGATCAGGTAAAGGATTCACTTAATCTTTCGGATAATATTGAAAAACTAAAGATATTTAGGATATATAGAGATCTAAGATTCTCTAAAGATAAGACACCGTATAAAAAAAATATTGGCATGGCTTTTCATAGATCAAAGCCTGAACTAAGGGGAGGGTATTATCTTGAAATATCTGCTGATGAAAGTTTTATGGCCGTTGGTTTTTGGAATCCAAATAAAGAAGATTTATTAAGAATTAGAAAAGAAATAGAAATAGATGGACAAGAATTTACTAATGTTATAAATCAAAAAAAAATTAAAGATGTTTGGGGTAAAATTAAAGGGGATGAAGTTAAAACATCACCTAAAGATTTTAAAGGAGATCATGAATATATTGATATGATAAAAAAAAAGCAGTTCATATTCATTAAAAAATTGAAAGAAAAAGAAATATTGGATGCTAATTTTCAAAAAGAATTAGTTAATAATTTTGTTTCAATTAGACCATTTTTTGATTACATGTCAGAGGTTCTTACTACAAACTTAAATGGAGAGTCAATTATATAGATTATGTCTAAAGAAATTAATATTGCAATTATTCAGACAAGCATTCACTGGGAAAATATTCAGGCAAATCTTAGTAAATTTCAAAATATTATTGACTCAATAATTTCTGATGTTGATGTTATTTTTTTACCTGAGATGTTTAATTCTGGCTTTAGCATGAATGTCGCCAAAATTGCTGAGAAAATGGATGGAAAATCTATATCTTGGCTTCAACAGATTGCTTTAGAAAAGAAAATTTCTATTGTTGGAAGTTTATCCATAACAGAGAATAAAAAATTTTATAATAGATTGGTGTGGGTTTATCCTAATGGAGAAATAACCTTTTATGACAAAAGACATACTTTTACACTAGCAGGAGAAAGTAATATTTACTCAAAAGGAAGCCACAGAAAAATAATTGATTACAAAGGTTGGAAATTTCTTCCTCAGATATGTTATGATTTAAGATTTCCAGTTTGGTCAAGGAATGTTTCAAATTATGATGTTCTTTTTTACCTAGCCAATTGGCCTACTCCAAGAATATCTCATTGGAAAAGCCTTCTTGTCGCAAGAGCAATAGAGAATATGTCTTATTGTATTGGTGTTAACATTATTGGGTCTGATCCAGAAAATAAATATTCAGGAGGTTCATGTGTAATTAAACCAAATGGAGAGCAGTTAAAAGGGAGTATTGATAAAGAAATAATTATTTATCATAAGTTATACAAAAATTTAATTAATGATTACAGGAGCTCCTTAAATTTTTTAGATGATAAAGATCATTTTATTTTAAAGTAATTAATTTGAATAACTTTAATCCACTTACATAATCATTATTGATAAATTGTTAATTTAGAGACATGAAAAAATTTTTAACACTAATAATAAGTCTAATAATAATTAACAGTTCATATTCACAAGAAATTGATAAAGTTGTTGATGATATTTATATTGAAAGTATAAAGGTTTTAAGCAGCAACTCAAAAGTTAAAAAAGCATTTAACTATATTATTGACATTGAACAAAAAACAATGAAAAACCTTATTGAGCTTACTGAAATTGAGGCTCCACCATTCAAAGAAGAGAATAGGGCAATAGAGTTTGCAAATAGACTAAAATTAGCTGGAATAGAAAATGTAAAGATTGATTCAGTTGGTAATGTAATAGGTTTCTTAAAGGGAACAGTTGGAGATAAAAATATTGCCATTGACGCTCACATTGATACAGTTTTCCCTGAAGGAACAGATGTTAAAGTCAGGGTAAAAAATGATACTCTTTTTGCTCCCGGTGTTGGAGATGATACAAGAGGTTTAGCAATGATTCTTACAATAGCTGAAACAATTAAAAAGAATGACATAAAACCTATTGATAATATTTTATTTATTGGAACTGTTGGTGAAGAAGGACTTGGTGACCTACGTGGAGTAAGATATCTTTTTAAAAATAATAATCCAAAAATTGACTCATGGATTAGTATTGATGGCGGATCAGTTGGTAGAGTAAATAATCAAGCACTTGGTTCATATAGATACGAAGTTGTTTTTGATGGTCCTGGTGGGCATTCATGGGGAGCTTTTGGACTTGTTAATCCTCATCATGCCTTAGGCTCAGGAATAAAAAATTTTATTGATAAAGCAGATAATTATACTTCATCTGGACCAAGGACTTCTTACAATGTTGGGATAATTGGTGGAGGTACTTCAATTAATTCAATACCATTTAAATCATCCATGCAGATTGATATAAGATCAGTTGAGCCATACAGACTTGATGATATGGAGGAAATACTCTTTAATTCAATGCAAACAGCTTTAAAAGATCAAAATGAAATGAAAAGAAGTGGTCCTGATCTAAAGCTGACGATTAATAAAATTGGTAACAGACCTTCAGGAAGGGTAGATGAATCGGTACCATTAATACAAAGAACAATTGCTGCTACTCAATATATGGGTGTTGAACCCCGCTTAACAATTGGTTCTACAAACTCTAATATCCCAATTTCTATTGGTGTCCCTGCCGTTACAATAGGAAGGGGAGGGGATGGATCAGGAGCACATTCACTAGATGAATGGTGGCTAAATAAAGATGGTTATAAGTCGATACAATTAGCATTATTAATCTTACTATCTGAAAGTGGAATCAATAGTTTAGATATTAAAAATTTTTTAGATTAGGATGTTAAAAATTTTCAAAAGATTAAGAAATTATCTTATTTCTGGACTTCTCTTTTGGATTCCTTTAATTCTAACTATTATTGTAATTAAATTCTTCATAGAGTTTATTAATAATCTTGTTCCAAAAGAATATTTGCCAGAAACAATTTTTAATTTGGATACAAATATTCCTGGGTCTGGAATTATCTTATTGTTCTTTATCATACTTATCACTGGAGTTTTAGTAACTAATATATTAGGACGAAGATTATTAATACTTTGGGAAAAACTACTCAATAGAATTCCAGGTTTTCGAAACATATACAACATACTAAAAAAAGTTTCTGATACTGTATTAAATACATCATCTCAAAGTTTCAAAAAGGCATTTTTGATTCAATACCCAAGTAAAGGAATTTGGGTAATTGCTTTTCAATCCGGTGATTATAGGGGACAATCAGAAACAATTATTGGTGAAGAAACCATAAATCTATTCGTTCCAACTACACCCAATCCCACATCAGGATTTTTTGTTTTAATACCAAAGAAAGATGCATTTGAACTTGACATTTCAGTAGAAGACGCATTTAAGCTTGTTATCTCTGCCGGAGTTGTAACCCCTAATTCGGTTAAAATTAAGAATAAGAAAAAATAAACTGTAAACTCTATCAAAAATTATTTGATATTAAACTTATTACATATCCTGAGCAAAATATTCCTATTCCATAAGCTATATATCTTAAAATTTTTGGTATAAATGAAAGATGCTTTTTAGCATATTTTTCGGCTGCATATAAATTATATACACTTCCAAAAAAAACAAGTAATATGCTCAGTGTGCCAATAAATTTCAACAGATATTCCATAAAATAAAAGTAATAATTAAGTAAATTATCATAAGATAGTTATGAGATAATAACTCAAAAATATATAAATTTAAAATACCAGTTTTAGATAATAAATAAAAAAAATGACAAAAAAAATAACTTCAATATTAATACTGTTTATATTTATAATATCATGTAATTCATTAACAGATAAAGAAATACAAAAACCAAATTTTATAATTTTCATAGCTGATGATATAAGCTGGGACGATATTGGTGCTTATGGAAATGAATTTGTTAGCACACCAAATATTGATAACCTTGCCGAAGAAGGATTAATTTTTAGTAATATGTATTTAACTACTAGTTCATGTAGTCCTAGTAGAAATTCTATAATGACTGGGAGGTATCCTCACAATCATGGTGCACCTGAGCTTCATACTGAACCTCCAATGGGAATGAAAACATTTGTTGAAGAGTTAAACTCCTCTGGTTATTATACTGTTTCTTCAGGAAAGTGGCATATTGGTGATTATGCCAGACCTGGATTTGATGTTATTCATGAGGGTATTGATTTGGTAGGTCTTGGTGGAGAGGATCAGTGGGTTAATATTATAATAAACAGACCAAAAGATAAACCATTTTTTATCTGGGCTGCAGCTCATGACCCACATAGGGATTGGGCTGAAAATGATTTTTCAGGCACACACAATTTAGATGACATTATTGTACCTGATTATTTAATTGATGACTTACAGACAAGACAGGATCTAGCTCACTATTATGATGAGATTAAAAGATTTGATTACTTTATTGGAGAAGTAATTTCAAAATTAAAAGATCAAAATGTATATGATAATACAATTCTAATGATTATGTCTGATAATGGAAGACCATTTCCACATAGTAAGACAAGGTTGAACGATCAAGGGGTAAAAACACCATTTATATTTGTATATAATAATGAGAAGATATCAGGTAAAATAGAAAGCTTAGTAAGTGTAATCGATATTGCTCCTACAATTCTAGATTATGCGAGTATTGATATTAAAGAAAATTTTCAAGGAAAGAGTTTTAGAAAACTGCTTAAAAATCCTGATGAAAAGTTTAGAAATTATGTTTTTGCTGAACATAATTGGCATGATTATGAATCCCATCAAAGGATGGTTAAAAATGAGGATTATATGTTAATCCAGAACAACAGAAATGAATTTCCTCAGGCAGGTCCCTTAGATGCAATAAACAGCTTTACATATGAAAGTCTGTTGAAAAAAAATAAGCTTGGAGAAATAACAGAAGTTCAAGGTGAAATATTTGACACTCCAAGATTAAAAGAGGAGTTTTATGTTTTGAAAAATGATTTATTTCAAAGAGAGAATTTAATAGATAACGATAAATTAAATGAAGAAATAAATAATCTTAGACTTATATTGAATAGATGGAAAAATGAAACTGGTGATTCTCAACCAAAAGAGATTACAAAAGATTGGTACTTGAGAACTCCCGGACCAATCGAAACAAGAAATAATCTGGGTAGATCTATTGATCTTGTAAAAACTAAAAATCACGGCATTAGAGGAGAGCTTCCTGGATCATCCACTAATGCTACAGAAAATAATAATAAAGGTCCTTTTTAATCATGAACAAAATCAAAGTATTTTTATTTCAATTCTACTAATTAGTTGTGCTGATAATTCCTCAGAAAATTAATAGAAACTGAATTATTAAGTAATTATTAAATTTTTTAAATCTAATATTAATCAATTTTTTCATTGAGTTCTTTAAACTCAGTAAATTCTTTTCTTCCAACATACATCTTACTTACTAATGATATAATCTCATCAGTCAAATCTTTAGCATTTATAGACAAGAGGTTAAATTTAGTACCATCCATACTAATTAATTGATTCTGATTTGAATTCAAATTAATTGATGTGTAAAAATGATACCTAATAACATAATCAAGTGTTAAATTTGTATCACTATAATATTCTTGAAATAAAGATTCATCAGAGATTGTTGTATTTAAGACTCTGTATTTTTTTGAAAAGTTATCATTTAGTCTTAGTGCAGGTAACTCAGTCTCTTGAGAAAATGAATTTAATGATAATTGTAAAGACACTATCAGAATAATATATCTCATAAAACTAATGTAATAATTATATTATATTATACATTAACTTAAAATATATTTTTTAATTTAGAAGAGTATGAAAAAAATATTATTGCTATTTTTTATTTTGACTATAAAATTTAATTTTGCACAAGATAAAGGACAAAGTGATTTGGAAAAAATTTTAGGAAAAGCTCAAGAAATGTTAAGTAATGTAGACCTTCCAGATTTAAAGAAAAATAAAGATTATTTCATTCTTCTAACTTCTGACCCTATGTCTAATCCATCAGCTGCCATTATGTCTATTAATACTGCATCAGAAGCACTCAAACAGGGGCATAATGTTGTTTTCTTTGCAGCAGGTGATGGAGTGCAAATTCTTATGAAAGATGTAATTAGTAAACTACATACTGTTACATCTCTTGGTGGTAACAGTAATAACATAAGCAAAAGGGCTGAAAAACTTTTAACTGAATTTTCTGAGAATGGTGGTATTATTCATGTATCAGAGGGTTCTATCCTTACTTTTGGAGTTAATCAAGATAACTCAAGTGAAACCTTAATAGTATTAAATGATATTAATTGGAGTTACCCTAAAGAATTAATTGAGGTAAGCTCCAAAGCAGATATAGTTTTTTCTTACTAAAAAAGAAACCTAACTTCTCTTAATTATATTTTTTGATAGTTAATTTTTTTATTTTTTTTTGATATAAGTATTTTTTATATTGATGTATTAATCACAAATCAAAAAAAATGAAAAAATTTCTAATAAGAAGAGCAATGGATGGAGCGTCCTCTGTCCCAAAACATGAAATGAATAAGGGCGGCAAAGCATCAGAAAAAATTCTTGAAGAGATGAGAAATGAAGGCAAGATGATTCAGCAAGAAACAAGTTATGTGGCCGGTAATAACGTTTTTTGTGTATATAATTCTGAATCTGAGGAGTTAATTAAAGAGCATGCTGAAAGAAGTGGAGGAGTTGCTTCTGAAATTACTGAGATTACTACAGTTATAAATCACAATACATCAGTAGTCAGTTAAATAAAAAAATAACCTTTAATGAATTATTATGAAAAAACAAATTAAACATTTATTAATTTTTACAATTATTGGTCTAGTTGCTATTGGTTGCGAGACTCCACAAGAAGACCTTAAGCTGTCTGAAAATTTAAAAACCTATCAAGAGGCCTGGTCTCAGTTCTTTGATGAAAGAAATATGGAAATTATTAACGAACAATACTTTACAGAGGATGTTACAGTTGTGATTCCTGGTGATAATATTGTTGGAATAGAGGGAACAAAGAATTATTACGGTAATTTTTTAACCGGATTCTCCGATGCTGAGTTTACTTTTGTTGATATTTTTGGTCAGGGTGATAAATTAGTTAAACATTGGAACTTTAAAGGAACACATGATGGTGATTTCTTCGGAATTCCTCCGACAGGAAAATCTTTAAATCTTTTTGGAACAACTCTTATATTAATGGAAAACGGAAAGATTAAACAAGAGCATGACTTCTACGATAACCTAGATATGCTAAATCAGTTAGGCCTGATGGAATAGTATATATTTTCTTTGATAAAATATTAAAAAATTATTCTAAAATGACTTTTTTTCAAATCAAAGGTTCAATTAATGATTTATCGTCATTTTTTGAATAATTGACTTGAGTTGATACTGGGTAAAAGTCAATTTTAATATCTTTTATATCCTTATTGAATGAACTCCAATTTATCTGTGAATCTAAAAACGGCATTCTATTATGGATATGAGTTATGTTTTTATCAGCTTGAGTTGTTATCAAAACTGCGCAGTCCTCTTTGATTAGCGTTTTTATATATAACGTTTCAAACTCTTTAGAATAGAAATAGTATGGTTGCTTTTTATCGCCCTCTCTTTTCCATTCATACCAACCATTGATTAGGGTATATGCTTTTGTATGATCTCTGAATGTAGGTTTACTCCTTAAGGTCTCTCTTTTAGCATTGATAATCACACCGCCTTTCATCCATGCCGGTGAATAACCCCAATTAAGAACTTGAGGTTTATTATCATCATTAACAACTAATATATTAGTCCCTGGTGCGACATTATACCTTGGAGGGAGATCGCCCTTTAATCTTTTAGTATTTGAATAGTTAAATCTTCCGCACATTATAAATTGTTTTCAAAAAGAAAAATTGTTGTAGCTATATAAATTACTATACATAATAGCATGACAAAGTTATTCCAGCCCTCTTTCCATTTATTGTCTTGATCTTTAAATTGAAGCCATTTATTAATTTGAAACATTCCAGCACCTACAAAACAGAATATAAGTCCTTTAAATATTATCTCAATTGGCATAAAATAAAAGTAATAATTGGGTGTTATATATCAAAAAAAGTTTTTTCATACAAGATGGTTTTGGCTTTCCAACATCTTATAATTCGTCAATAGCGAAGTATAGTAGAAATTAATCTTAAACCAATATTTAATTTTCGATAAAAAATATAGAATAATCATAATTTAGAACATGTTTTACATAATTAATATTAAAGGATAATTAAAACTAATAATTTGATAATTTTAAAAAAAAGATAATTTACCAGCAATGAATATTTTTTTGTGTAACATATATTAACGGAAATTAACCAAACAAATCACAAATGAAAAAGTTTCTAACATTAACCTTAATTTTTTTGTTATCATCAAATGTGAATGCACAATTTGATGCTACCAATATGACACTTTCTAATGGAGAGCGTTATATAATGAACAAGTGGACTCCGAAAGATGGGATGACCTATGACTTTATGGAAGCTGCAGGTAAGAAGACTAAAATGTTCAATAATTCGCCTGAGAATGCTATTGTAACTTATCAAGTTCTTAATGGACCAGATACTGGTCAATTCTTGAGAATTAATTTATATGCTTCAATGGAAAATTTTGTTAGCTATAATTCAAATAGCTCAGATGAAAGAGAATATTGGGAAAAAAATGTTGTACCGCTAACGCAAGCAAATGATGGACCAACAATTTGGAGAAGATTATCTTCACTTAGTAATAATTGGCCTGACCCAAATGATGGTGTTATTGAACCATCAAAGTATATGGTTGTTGATACATATACAGTATCATCGCAAGGTTACGCAGATCATAGGGAAATAATTGGTAAAATATATTCAGTTATTAAAGAAAGAGGCTCCTCAGCTAAAACCTCACTTTTTAAAGTTGAATCAGGAGGAAATACCAACACTTACATGAGAGTTAGAATGTTTGATGACCCAAGTGAAAGAGCTCAGTGGGCAGATCAAGAAAGAACCTTTGAGGAAATCTACAATCAAAAGTATGGTTACAGGGCTTTTGAGAAGGATAGTCAAGCATTAAATAACTCAATAATGTCCTGGTCCAAAACATCTGAAATTGTAATGTTTGTTCCTTCAATGTCGGCAGGTGAATAATTAATTCATAAAAGAAGTACTTTATAAACTAACAATTTTACGATTTAAAAAAATGATCTAACAACATTGAATATTTCACTTTGTGTAATATATTCATAATATGAAAAAAATATTGTTACTCTCTTTGCTTTTTTTATTTGGATGTCAAAACAAATTAAGTGAGATTAAAAAAGGTGACGATGAAGTTATAATTCTTTCATATTTAAAAATTGAAAACGGAAGTAAACAAAAGATTTATAATTTTTTAGAAAATTATGTAGATAAAGTTATCGTGGTTGAACCCCAATCATATGGTTACGGATTTTATGAATATAATGATGACATCCTTTTTATTGAGAGATTTAAAAATGAAGATGCAATAATTAGTCACGCAAAAAACGTTTCAGAGGGTGGAGTTTTACAAAAAGATTATACTGAATACAACCATTACTTTGAACCATACAAAGTAGACGTTTTTGGTAATGTATCTAAGGACTTAATAGATTACTTAAAACCGTACAATCTTCCTATACTCTATTATCCTAATATCGTTAGCTTTAGTAAGGGATATGGAAGTAAGTGGGAGTAATTAAAGGTA
>CAJPUS010000091.1 GCA_905380995.1 uncultured Flavobacteriaceae bacterium | reverse complement strand
GGAGAAGATAATCTTATTGGGTTTAAAAAATGGAAAGACTACAAGAAGATAATTGAAATTGCTGAGGTTTATGTTTATCCGAGAGAAACAAAGCTAAGAATACCTGACGAATTTTTAACAAATTTAAATATTAATCTAGTTGATGCACCAAAAATTAAAATTTCAAGTAGTCATATTCGAGAATTAATAAAACAAAAAAAAAGTATTGATAAATTAGTTCCAAGAGAAGTTATAAAATTCTTTGAATTAAATAAATAAGCTTTTTATTAGTTTAACTAACTTTTTTGTTAACTCTTCCCTTGATAGTAACTCTATATTGTTTGGAATATCCTTTTTAAAATTTCCCTTTGACCAATTATCGTATTCTTTCTTAATAAAATTACTTACCTCAATGAAATTATTACTGTTTGCATTGAATGATTTTAAAGAATGTTTCATGAGAGCATTTGATTCCTCTGTAATATTTGAAAAATTTATAATTGGAGAACCAGATGCTAGATATTCTGTTAATTTTCCCGAAACCATATCAGTTTCTTCTGTATTTAAATAATTAAAATTAATTAATAAATGTGATGATTTTATAGTTTTAATTGCTTCTTCATGAACCACATATCCCTTATCAATAAAATGAATTTTTTTCGAATAAAGGTCTTTAATTTCGTTATCTATTTTTCCTGCAAATGTAAAAATCATATTAAGATTTTTATAATTATCTTTTAAAAAGCGTAATACATTATAAAAAGCTATATAATTATGATTCTTAGTAAGAATACCAGTAAAAACAATATTATAGCTATCAGGTTTATTTTCCTTTATACTGTCATAAACTGACTTGTCATATCCGTTATAAATTTTATATATTTTCTTTGAATTAGATAGTTTCTCCTTTATAATATCATGATACCTATTCCCAACAGTAGTTATTATAGCATCTGCATTGTTAAGTACATCTAGTTCATATTTTATATCTAGATTTTTAGAGTAAGAAAATCTAAATTTATTTTTTAAATAAAAAATTTCAGTCCAGGGATCTCTTAAATCTACTAACCACTTCATTTTAAACTTTTTATAAATTTTATTTCCAATTAGATGAGTTGAATGGGGTGGCCCTGTTGTTATGACACAATTAATCTTTTTGCTTTTAATAAGTTTCTTAGCTTTTTTGTAAGCAAAGTATTTCCATCCAATCCTTGCATCTGGAATTAAAAAATTTAGTCTAATAAATGATGTTATTTTATCAAAAAATGATTTGACTGGAATATAAGATTGAGGTATTCCTTTTGTCTCATTCCCAGACTTAAATAATGAATATAATCTCAAAATTTCAAAGCTATATGTTTTATAAGTTTCTATATTTTTTACCTGATTTAAAAGTGAAGTATCAATTAAATTATAAGATGCAATTTTTGGATTAACTGTAAGGACTATTGGATTGTACCCTAGCTTTTTTAAATATTTAGCAAAAAAAACCCACCTTTGTACACCAGAACCACCTGAGGGAGGCCAATAATAAGTTATAACTAAAATATTTAATTTATTCAAACTAATCTAATTTTAGTTGAACTCCAACTCCGAATACTTCCCTTACTTGAAGTCTTGAAATAGCATTATCATCATAAATAAGCTGAACAATTAATTGAGTTGAAAGAATAGGATTAACATCTACATCAATTTGAACTAAATAATCTAAATCTATATTTGAGGTAGCCTCAAGATAATTAGAAAACAATTTTAGATCTTGCTTATATTTAACATTTTCAAGTATATTTCCTTCAGAGTGAAAAGTTATATTAGCACCAAGTTCGTATCTAGATGACTTATCAGGTAAAACTCCAAAATAAGTATCACCAGCTGACAAATCATTTGTAAATTTTTTACTAACCAAAATTAATCTTGAAGCAATTGGAGAATAATTTAACCATAACCTTTCATCCTTTTTCCAAAGGAAACCAGAACCCAATTGGAAATATGCAGGGGAAAAAATCTTAGTTGTTAGATCACGTATCTCATTATTTTCCGAATCTTTACTGTATTTATATCCATTTCCAATTTGTGATGTAAAGTTAAAAAAAGCTGAAAAAGATAAATTTTTAGTAAACTCTTTACCTATTATTGATTGTATTAAAATTCTATCATCAATCTTTCTTGCAAATGGAGCATTTTTATATTTAGCCAATCCATACGCAGACTCAACATTAGTTAACCAATTCCAACCTCTATCTTCATATTCCCACTCATAATCAAATTTTATTGTACCAGAAAAATTGTTAGTTCCCCCACCTACCCAATCACTAAAACCTGTTTGGTTTAATAAAATCGAAACTTTACCTCTAGTGCTCCATAAAGAATCTTTTTTAAATTCTTTTTGAGAAAAAGTATTGAAAGAAAACATTATAAAAATTAAGAGAAAAATTTTCTTCATGAAATGATTAAAGAAATCCTAATTCAAGTTTTGCCTCTTCACTCATAAGATCTTTTGTCCAAGGTGGGTCAAATGTAATTTCAACCTCTGCTGTTTTAACCTCATCAATTGATCTTATCTTTTCTTCAACTTCTTTTGGTAGTGATTCTGCAACTGGACAATTTGGTGAGGTAAGGGTCATGGATATTTTTACTTCATTGTCCTCATTAACTAAAACATCATAAATTAATCCTAATTCATAAATATCAACAGGTATTTCAGGATCAAATATTGATTTTAATTCTTTAACAATTTTTTCACCTAAATCCTGAGTATTAATTTTTGCCATTTTACTTTTTTGCTTGATACGCTAAAGCATATATTTTGATTTGTTTTATCATTGAAAGCAGACCATTTGCTCTTGTCTGTGAAAGATGACTATTTAAACCTATTTTCTCTATAAAATTTATATCCGCTGCAATAATTTCCTCTGGTTTATGACCAGAAAAAACTCTTATTAATAGTGATATTATTCCTTTTGAAATAATTGCATCACTATCGGCTTCAAATTTAACAATGTTATCATCAAAAGATGAGTTTAACCATACTTTGCTTTGACAACCTTTTATCAGATTAGAATCAATTCTATTATTATCGTTAAAATTAGGAAGATTTTTTCCAAGGTCGATTAAATATTGATACTTTTCTGACCAATCTTGAAAAAATTCAAACTCATCAATAATCTGATCTTGTATTTGTTGAATGCTTTGCACAGTTAAAATTAAACAATTATCCCAACATATTTGATGCCTTTTTTAATGCATCAATAAACAAGTCAATTTCACTTTTTGTATTGTAGAATGAAAATGAAGCTCTTACTGTTCCTGGAATATTAAAATGATCCATTATGGGTTGAGTACAATGTTGACCGGTCCTTACAGCAACTCCATATTGATCAAGTATAGAACCAATATCAGATGGATGATGATTACCTAGATTAAAAGAAATAACAGATATTTTATCATCTACATCTCCATATATTTTAATATTCTTAATTTTTTTAAGGTTTTCTGTGGCATAATCTAGAAGTTCTTTTTCATAGGATTCAATATGATTGAAACCAATTGAGTTCATATACTCTATAGCAGCACCGAACCCTATAACACCAGAAATATTAGGTGTTCCAGCTTCAAATTTATGAGGAAGATCTGCATATTCAGTTTTGTTAAAAGTAACATTAGATATCATCTCACCTCCACCTTGATAAGGTGGAAGGGAATTGAGTAATACTGACTTACCATATAAAAAACCTACGCCAGTTGGACCACATAATTTATGAGCTGATGCAACATAGTAATCAACATCTAATTCGCTAAGATTAATTTTAAAATGGGCTGCACCCTGAGCACCATCAATTAAAACTTTACTATTGTTCGTATGAGCAAGATTAATAATCTCTTTAATTGGATTTATAATGCCCAATGAATTTGAAACATGATTTATAAAAACAAACTTCACAGAGGGAGTAAGCAATGATTTGTACTCATTCATATTCAGGGTCCCATTATCATTAATTGGTATTACTTTAAGTTTTGAACCAGTTTTTTCACATAACATCTGCCATGGAACAATATTAGAGTGATGCTCCATCTCTGATACAATTAATTCATCATTTTCAGAAATTAATTTTTCAAGACCTGAGGAAATAATATTTATTCCATGGGTAGTTCCTGAAGTAAAAATTATTTCATGTTCATGCAGTGCTCCAAAATGATTTTTAATTATAGTTCTAGATCTCTCATATTTATTTGTAGCATCTGCACTCAGTGAGTGTAAACCTCTATGAATATTTGAATTGTGCTGTTTATAATAATCCGAGATTACATCAATTACTTGATTAGGAGTTTGTGATGTTGCAGCATTATCAAAGTAAATTAGGTCAGTATTGTTAACTTTTTTACCAAGTATTGGAAAGTCTTCTCTTATTTTATATACATCTAACATTTACAGATCAAAGCCTAAGTCAACACCTAGCTTTTTTGAAATTAGTGAGTTAATTCTTTTCTTGAGACTAGGAATATTTACACTTTTAAGAATACTATTTGCAAATCCATATGTAAGAAGTGCAATTGCTTCTTTATCTGGAATACCCCTTGATTTTAGGTAAAAAAGTGCTTCTTTGTCGAGTTGTCCTATTGTGCATCCATGAGAGCATTTAACATCATCAGCAAATATTTCTAATTGAGGTTTAGAATTGACCTTAGATTTATTATCAATTAAAATATTATTATTTTGCTGAAATGCATTTGTTTTTTGTGCAATTTGATCTACTAGTATTTTTCCATTAAAAACACCAACAGATTTTTCAGAAAAAATTCCCTTATAATCCTGATGGCTTTCACAATTTGGTTGAGCATGGTTTACCAGTGTGTTGTGATCAACATGTTGGTCTCCTTCAAGAATTGTAAGACCTTTAAGTGTGGATTGGATATTCTCTCCTTTGTGATAAAAATTTAAATTGTTTCTAGTTAATTTTCCTCCAAAGGAAAAAGTATGAACTCTAACATTACTATCCCGATGCTGATCAATAAATGTATTATCTATTAAGTGAGATGTTTCAAGATCATTCTGAATTTTATAATAATCAACGAATGAATTCTTTTCAGCATATATCTCAGTTAGTGAATTTGTAACACCCTCATGGGATTTTAAACTTTGATGCCTTTCTATTATTTCAACTCTAGCATTTTCCTGAACAATAATCATGTTTCTTGGCTGAAGCCATAATGGTTTATTTTTTCCTGTAGAAAAATGTAAAATTTGAACTGGATCTTCTGGTAAAACAGATTTCGGTATGAAAATATATGCACCTTCCTGAGTATATGAGGTATTTAATGAGGCTAGACTTTCATTATCAGGGACAATTTTATTAAAGTATTTATTAATTATTTTCTGGTACTTATTTTTTGAAAGAGCAGCAGATAATACACAAATATCCATACCATCATGAGTTGTGTTTGATAAGAATGGATTAAAAACTCCATCAACAAAAACTATCTTAAATGAATCAATATCATTAATTGAATATTTTTTTATATCATTTATTCCAATATTTGGATTTGTTTTTACAGATAAACTATAGTCTTTGTTTAAAATTGATCTTAATGATGTATACTTCCAGAGTTCATCTTTTTTTGTAGGGAAGCCATTTTTCTCAAATCTTTTTAAAGCATTTTTTCTATCATTGTGAACTGGATTTTGAAGGTCTATGTCTTGCTCAAAAGCAATAAATGCATCCAATATTTTATCTTGAAAACTCATTATTAATTACTTTTTTTTAACCAATCATATCCAACCACTTCAATTTTTTTCGCAAGATCTTTGTTACCGGATTTAACAACTTTACCATCCATAATTACATGTACCATATCAGGTACAATATAATCTAGTAGCCTTTGGTAATGTGTGATAACAAGTACAGAGTTTTCATCATTACTGCACTTTATAACACCATTTGCAACTATTTTTAGAGCATCAATATCAAGTCCAGAGTCAGTTTCATCTAAAACAGCCAATTTTGGCTCCATCATTGCCATTTGAAAAATTTCATTTCTTTTTTTTTCACCTCCAGAAAAGCCTTCGTTTAAAGATCTTGATAAAAAATTTGAATCCATATCAAGTAAATTTGCTTTCTCTCTAATTTTTTTTAACATCTCACTTGACGACATATCATCAAATCCTTTAGATTTTCTAGTTTCGTTGATAGCTGTTTTAATAAAATTTGTTACTGTTACACCTGGGATTTCAACTGGGTATTGAAAAGACATAAAAACTCCTTCATGTGCTCTTTCCTCAGGGCTTAATTCATTTATTTCTTTGTTATCAAAATAGATTGAGCCTTTTGTAATATCATAATCTTCATGTCCTGAGATAACGTTAGCAAGAGTACTTTTGCCGGAACCATTAGGGCCCATGATAGCATGTATCTCCCCCTTTTTTATTTTTAGGTTTATGCCCTTCAAAATTGACTTACCGTCTATTTTACAATGTAAATTATCTATTTCTAACATAATTTTTTAACCTACTGAACCTTCTAATGATATTTCTAATAATTTTTGA
>CAJPUS010000090.1 GCA_905380995.1 uncultured Flavobacteriaceae bacterium | reverse complement strand
CTAAACCTATATTTGCTGATAAAGCTCAGAAGATTAATGACGTAATTAAAGAGTTATCTGTACCTGAACTCTCAGAACTCATGAGCATTTCGCCTAAACTAAGTGAAATAAATTGGTTGCGAAATCAAGATTTTCAAAAAAATAAATCCATTGAAAAAGAGGCATTATTTGCTTTTAATGGTGACGTTTATGAAGGAATAAATGCTGAAACAATCGAGACTTCAAGTTATAAAAAACTTCAAGAATCACTTAGAATCTTATCAGGTTTATATGGAATCTTAAAACCATTTGATAAGATAAAAGCATACAGGCTTGAGATGGGAACCAAAATATCTGTAAATGGTTCAAAAAACTTATATGAATTTTGGAAACAAAATGTAACTAAATCCTTACTTGAGGAAATAAATGATTATGATCTAATTATTAACCTCGCGAGTAATGAATATTTTTCTGTAATTGATAAATCATTATTTAAAAATGATATAGTTACTCCTCAATTCAAGGATTTTAAAAATGGAAAACTTAAAATTATTTCATTTTATGCAAAAAAAGCAAGAGGATTAATGACTAGATTCTTAATTGATAATGATATAAAAACTATATCGGATATTGAAAGTTTTAATTCTTCTGGGTACTCATTCAGTAAAGATGAAACAGTTAATAACTTAGAACCAGTTTTTATTAGATAATTATATAAGCTCTTTATTCAACATATCATTGATTTATTTGTAATTTTAAATCAATCAAAAGTTGATGTTAAAAAAAATATTTTTTTTTCTTATTGTTATTCAGTTTAGTTTTTCTCAAGAAAGAGTGCTTATTCAAGGAAAGGTTATATACAGAAACATAAATGTTCCGGCTGCAAATGTTATTAATAACACCTCTCAGTCATCTACAATAACTAATGATGAAGGAGAGTTTCAGATATATGCTATGCAAGGTGACGAAATAATCTTTTCCTCAGTCCAATATATTATTAGGACAGTAAGGGTAAACGAAGAAATTTTAAAAAATAAAAGGATAATTGTTCAAATAAACCAAAGAGTAAGAGAACTAGATGAAGTTGTTATAACTCCTGATGATACTGATAAGTTTTTAGACTTAAAAGAAGAACAATTTAAAGGTTTTGATTATTTAGCCGATAAGTCAACTAAAATTGAAAATATTCTAACTGATAACAGGCAATTTGTTGACGGTCTTAATTTTGTAAACATTTTTAAACTTCTTTCTTCTTTGGTTGACCCTAAGTCAGAAGAAGAGAGACTCAGTATTCTTCCAAGCGAAGCACTCCCTCTTATTCTAGAGGAAAACTTTTTTATAAACACACTTAAATTAGAAACTTTTGAGGTAAATGATTTTTTATCTATACTTGATCAAGATAAAGAAATAAAAAAACTGATTATTGATAAGAATCAATTTTTATTAATTGACTATTTATTAAATAAATCAGATACATACAAAGAACTAAGGGTTAAATAAGAAAATATTTTTTTAATTTCTTGTAATTCTTATACACAAAATAAAAAACAAAAAATAATTGATGGATTGGTATATAACAATGATTTATAATTATAAGTTATTATGTGTTAAATTCAAACCTAATTTAGCAAATATTACAGATTTTCTGGAAACTTCTCAATTTTTGCAAATTTTGATGATGAGCTAATACATTAAAGAATTCAATTTAAGAGAAATAAATATTAATAGATCAAGAAATTTTTAAATGTGGTAATTATTCCTTAATAATATAATATTTAAAAAAAAATTTTAAGAGGTTGAATTTATGATTAGTTTTGATATTATGATTTTATTTATAAGTGGGGCAGAATTAGTTTTTGTTTTTTTTATTGTTTTATTAGTATTTGGTGCAGATAAAATTCCATCCATTGCAAAAGGTCTTGCAAAAGGTATGACACAAATAAGACAAGCAACAAATGAGATAAAAACAGAAATATCTAAGAATACTGATATAAAAAAACCTACAGAATCTCTTACTAAAGATTTAAAAGATAGTGTAAGTGATATTAAAAAAGATTTTGATGATTTGAAAGATTCTATAAAAAGAGATTTAAATTAGTCTTGAGATTGAAAGTCCATCTCTAAGTGGTAAGATTATTGTTTTAAATCTTTCATCTTTACTCAGGATATAGTTATACATTTTTAAAGTCTCTGTTTCTTTATCACAATTACTTTTCTTAATCACTTTTCCAGACCATAATACATTATCAGATATTATAATTGCATTAGGATTCAATTTTTTTGATACTATCTCAAAATATTTTATATAATTTTCTTTGTCTGCATCAATAAAAATAAGATCAAAAGTTTCGTGGAGATCTATCAAAACTTCAATTGCATTACCTGTAAGTTGAACTATTTTATCTCTATTTCCACTTTCCTCAAAGTATTTATTTTGAATATTAACAAGCTCCTCATTCTTATCAATAGTGAAGATTTTTCCATTATGTGCTAAACCTTCTGCAAGACATATAGTACCGTATCCAGTATATGTACCAATTTCAAGTATTTGAGTTGGTGATTTAATTTTAGATATTAAACTCAAAAACCTTCCTTGAATATGACCACTTAACATTCTTGGTTGAAGAATTTTCTGATGTGTCTCTTTATTCAGTCTTGATAAAATTTCTGGTTCCTTTTCAGAATTTTGTAAAAGATAATTAGCTATTTTTTCAGATATAAAATCCATTTATTTTTTTGGTCTTTGATAATCAAATCTATTTAACAAACTAGGCAATGCATATCCATCACAACCATTGACTGTGACAACATTCCCTTTATCTAATTGAAGAAATCCTGAATCGCTGATTAGATTTTCATCAAAATATAGCTCTTCAATAGATGCAACTACTAGAATTGTTCCATTTTCTTCAATATTATATTCATTAAGATATTTACAAACTAGCTGAACTGGTGAGCCTTTTACAAAAGGAGCTTTACATCCCTCTTTATACTCCTGTTCTAGATTAGTTTTATCAAATTCAGAAATCTCCTCTGGATATTTTGCACTTGTATGATGAGCATCATCGATAATGTCTTTAACTATATGGTTAACTGTAAACAATTTTGTCTCCTTAATATTCTTAAATGTATTCCTAGGAACAGTTGTTGGCCTCAAAATATAACCAAGCATAGCAGGATTACTACCTAGATGCGTAATCGAGCTAAAGACAGCAACATTTTCAGATCCTTCTTTTGAAATACTTCCAATAAGATTTGCAGATTTATAACCAGTACATGAATTTATTAGATTTATTCTATAAAATTTCTGTAAGTCATCAAAGTCCTGTTTAGATAAATGTTTCATAAACCAAAAGTATAAAGAAATCTTTTAAATTTGTGGATTAACATTATTAAGCTTAATATTTAAATAATCATTAAATAATTAATATTACAAACTAATTAAAAACTTGTTATGAAAAATTTCTTTAAGCTGATATTATTATATATTCTTTCAATATCATGTTCTGGATCACAAAATAATATTAAGCAGTACTCTATAGAAACTCTTATGTCAAATAATAGAAGTTCCGGTGGCTATTTTTCAAAAGATGCGAACAAATTAATTTATAGTTCAGATAAATCTGGAATTTTTAATATTTATGAAGTTGACCTAAAAACTTATGAAGAAACACAGATAACAGATTCTGAAGAAGAATCATTTTTTGTAAGAGGTTACTCTCCAATTACCGGTGAGGTTATATATTCAGCCGATATTGGGGGTAATGAAAATTCTCATATTTACATAATTAGGGATGGAAAGAGTATAGACTTAACACCAGGTAAAAATACAAAGGCATCATTTTTTGGTTGGACTAACAATGAATTAGAGATGTATGTTATTTCAAATTCTAGAGATTCAAGATTCTTTGATTTATATAAGATAGATGTTGAGACACTCAGCTCTGAAATGGTATATAAAAATGATATCGGATATAACCTAAATAGTATTTCGAATAATGATAACTATTTGGTTCTTAGTTTAAACATTTCTAGAAGTGAACAAAAATTATTTTTGTATAATGTTAAAACTAAAAAACAAGATGAAATTTCAAACCAAGTAGCAAATTTTTCAGGGCAAAATTTTGATAAAAATGATGAAAACTTTTTTTATACAACTAATTATGATAGTGAATTTTATTATTTGATGTCATATAATTTAAAAAATGGAGAAAGAAATATTATATATGAAACGGATTGGGACGTTGCATTTAGTTATTTGTCAAAAAATGATTTATATAGGGTTATAGTTGTAAATGAAGATGCACAGAATAAATTGACTATTACAAATATGATTGACAAGTCTAATTTAAATTTAATTGGCTTTGAAACTATGAATATAAATAGTGTTGGCTTCTCCGATGATGAAAAATTATTAAGAGTTTATGCCGGAAGCCCAAATAGTCCAGGAGATATTTACACATATGAATTGTCAACTAATAAACTAAATAAAATTACGACAAATTTAAGTTCAAATGTTAATCCAGATGATCTTGTAAATGCAGAATTAATAAGATATAAATCGTTTGATGGATTAGAAATTCCGGCAATTCTTTATAAACCTCACAAAGCTAACAACTTAAATAAAGTTCCTGCACTTGTATGGGTTCATGGTGGACCGGGAGGACAATCCAGAGTTGGTTACCGAGCTTTAATTCAATATTTAGTTAATCATGGATATGCCATTCTTGCAGTGAATAATAGAGGTAGCAGTGGTTATGGAAAAACATTCTATGCTTTGGATGATCAAAATCATGGTGAGGATGATCTGCAAGATTGTGTCTGGGGTAAAAAATGGTTACAAGATCAAGATTATATTATCCCAGATAAAATTGGAATTATTGGAGGAAGTTATGGTGGATTTATGACAATGGCAGCAATGACTTTTAGACCTGAAGAATTTAAAGTTGGAGTTAATATATATGGTGTAACAAATTGGATTAGGACTTTAAGATCAATTCCAGCATATTGGGAATCAACAAGAACATCTCTTTATAATGAAATGGGAAATCCATATACTGAAGATTCATTAAGGCTTTATAATATTTCTCCATTGTTTCATGCAAAGAATATAAAAAATCCAGTGATGGTTCTTCAAGGGGCTAATGATCCCAGGGTGTTACAAATTGAGTCTGATGAAATGGTTCAAGAGGCAAGAGATGCTGGTGCATATGTAGAATATGTTTTATTTGAAGATGCAGGTCACGGATTTGTAAAAAAAGAACAACAAATTGAGGGTAATGAAAAGATTTTAACATTTCTAGAAAACTATCTAAAATAAATACATTTAGATTTGTAGTAAAGGGTGATTAGCTCAGTTGGTTTAGAGCACTACCTTGACAGGGTAGGGGTCACTGGTTCGAATCCAGTATCACCCACTATGACAAAAAAAATATTTTTAACACCAATAGTTACACTAGGAATTATTTTTATCTTTCTTGGATTAAGATGGATGCTAGTTGACGAGCCTTGGATGCTTGATAAAGTTGCAAATGAAGAAAGGCTCAATATGACTTTTGATCAATTATTTAATGAAGAAATTAATCAAACTCTGCCGGGATACCTTAAGCAAATCTATCGTTTCTTTGGTCTTTGGGTTTCTATAATTGGTATTTTTATAGTCTCTTTTGCTAAAACAAAATTTATTGAAAATAAAGCGTTTTCAAGAAACTTACTGATTTGTATTGGGTTACTGGTTATATCTGCACAGACAATGGCATATTTTCTTATCCCTAGCTCTCCATTTATTTATCTTGGTTGGGGAAGTATCCTTATGTTTTTAGTCTCATTATGGGGTTATAGTAAACTCTCTTAAAAACGAAGATTACTTAAATCTATATTACCTCCTGTAATAACAACTCCAATTTTTTTTCCCTTAAACTCATCCTTGTTTTTTAAGATTCCAGCTAATGGAAGAGAACAAGAAGGTTCACATATAATCTTTAGGCGTTGCCAAATTAATTTCATTGAATCAATTATCTCATCTTCTGTAATCCTTATAATTTTTTTTACTTC
>CAJPUS010000089.1 GCA_905380995.1 uncultured Flavobacteriaceae bacterium | reverse complement strand
ACACAATCATAAGATTATTTGCAGCATGAAAACCTAATGCTAACTCAAGACCTTCATCCATCAATACAGATATACCCATAGTAAAGGAACCTATCAAATAAACAAAGATAAAACCAAAACCAAGCTTTGATACTTCTGGGTTTATTATGTGAAGAAAACCAAAAACAGTGCATGATAAAAACAAAGCCATAAATCTATTATTAAACCAATTTCCAAATCCTTGCATAAGATAACCTCTGAATACAATTTCTTCAACACTTGTTTGAATAGGAATTAAAAAAATTGCAATGACAAATAATATCAAAAATTCCTTTAATTTAAAATTAACCTCATAATTTTCTGGAGAAATAAGATATCCTGAAACGATAATTAAAGTGATGATGAATGACCAAAGACAAAAAGAAAAAAAAATTCTCTTTAAATCTAATTTTTTTCGACTTGATAAAATTGACATAAGTGGTAAGTCATGTAGCTTTCTTACAACTAACCATATGCCTGGTAAAACAAATACAAAACTAATTAAGATTAAAAATAATCTAAGATTTGAAGGAATTGAGTTTAATATATCTATTGGATCAACATCAGGACTTGAAATCTCTGTTGGTAAGAAAGGTATTAGTGGTAATTGGCCTATCAAGCTGAAAAGTATCAGGATAAAAGATCCTAAGACATAATACCAAAAGCTTTTTAAGTTATATGATTTATCCCACAAAAACATTAACTAAAAATTAGCCAAGATTATCATGTATATAAATGAAAATAACATGTGAAAATAAATAGTATGTATGTTATACTTAATAAGCTTTCTACTGTTATAATATTTAAACAATCCTAGTAGTAAATAACAAGAATAAAATATAGCAATCGGTATAAGTAGGTATAAAAATAACATCTGCTTAGTGCCAGTTAAAATATTCTCTGCAAGAAGATATGAAGATCCTAAAGCAATTATTAAATTAAAAGCATATATCCACCTCGATGCTTTTTTACCAATAAGAACAACTAAATGATTCTTTCCAACTTTTTTATCTGAAGTATAGTCAGGATATTGATTTATAAATAGAATATTAGTTGTTAGGATTCCAATAGGAGTTCCAAGAAGCAATAAATTGAAAAACTCATTAGAATATAATTGGATTGTTTCATTTGAAATTGCAAAACCAGTCCCAAGAGTTAATAGTGGTCCAAACGAAAGAAATATTGAAAGTTCTCCCAAACCATATCTTGAGGATAGTCTAATTGGTTTAGCAGTGTAAAAATATCCAACTAAAACACCGATTAAAGCAATAATTGCTGCATAGAAAGCATTACTTAAAGATCCCGTATTCAAATAACTCATGAAGAGAATACCTGCAGCTGTAACTATGCCTAAAAGGAACATAATATTGGCTAAACTTTTTGTTCCATTTAAAGTAATTAAACCTAATTCCACTGCTCTACTTCCGCCTGAAAGTTGAGCACCTTTTAGAATTGATGAATTCATACCTGCATTAAAATATTCGGTATTTGCTTCATCTGTTCCATGAGTTACATCAAAATAGTCATTATAAAGATTTGAAAATAAATGAAAAAACAAAATTCCAATTGTTGTTAGTATTAAAGAAATTGGACTGAATAAATTATCTCCAATTCCAGCATAATAACAACCAATTGTAAAAACTGGGAATAATGAAGCAGATGCAAAACCAACTCTAGTTATTGCAACACCCTTAATAATTTTAGTTATCCAATTAATTTTTATATTAACCTCATCATCAATTACTTCAGTAATTCCACAATAACCTGTTTGAGGATTTTCTTTACCATTAGCAAAGTTGGGTGTAATCTTAATATTCGCTGAAAATTTAGATCCATCTTTTCTAACAAAATTAGTCTTTGTTATATGTTCACCAGTTTCATTTGCATCTTTAAGCCAGCCTAAAACATTTTGGAGAACTATTTCGCCTGGAGAAAAAATTGATACTCTTTTAATACCAACCAGTTCTTTAGAATCATATCCAAACATTTTCACAGCACCATCATTTAGGTTTGTAATTAAACCTTCCATGTCACAAATAATTACACTTTTCATATTCTAATTTTGAAAGCTCAAATTTACGTCGTGGGCCTCTTAAATAAAAATTTTTTTATGAATTATTTATTATGTTAATCCTATTCTGATTTTGAAAGTTTTGTTTTAGTATTAAACAAAATCATCTGCCATTTGGTATGCCTCAATTACCTTTAATTCTCCTTCCTTTCCATCTAATGAATTGCCGTGTTCCATTCCAAGTATTCCTTTAAATCCTTTGTCATAAATGTACTTAAAGATGTTTTTATAATTGATTTCTCCTGAATATGGTTCATTTCGTCCTGGATTGTCTCCAATTTGAAAATAAGCAATTTCATCCCAACAACTTTCAATGTTAGGTATGAGGTTACCTTCTTGAATTTGCTGATGATAAATGTCAAACAAAATTTTACAAGATGATGAACCTACAGCTTTACAAATAGTATTAGCTTGTGGACTTTCAGTTAAAAATAAACCAGGGTGACTTTTAAAATTTAAGGGTTCTAAAACCATCACAAGACCGTGTGGCTCCAAAATATCACAAGCTTTTTTTAAAGTATTTATTACGTTAACTGTCTGAAATTCAATATTTTTGCTGAAATCTTTAAGCCCAGGAACAACAGTCATCCATTTTGCGTTTAACCTTTTTGCAACTTTTATACTTTCTTTAATTTCATTAAGAAAAGCGTTTTGTTCATCTATATTTCCTGAGGCTAAGTTTGGTCTTTTCCATGCAATGTCATGAGCAACAAAAACACCCATTTTAAGATTACGTTGATGCATTGTATTAGACATCATCTCTTGTAGTTTGACAGATCGTAATCTCATATCATTATCCTCAAATGAGCGAAAACCCTGGTCAGCCATAAAGTTTAATTGGTCAATAGGGTTATTTCCTGCAAGTGTCTTAAACATTCCCAAGTGAGGAGCATAGTTTAAATTGTATTGATGTGCAATATTTAGTGGTATTTTGTGTGCATTTGCTTTTAATATACCAAATGAAGATAAACTAGCTATTATATTAAATTTTCTTCTGTTCATTATGCTGAAAATTTAGATCCATATTTTCTTAAAAAATTAGTTTTTGTCATATGTTAACTAGTTTCATTTGTATCCTTAATCCAACCCAGTGCATTTTGTAGAACAATTTCTCCTAGTAAAAATTGATACTCATTTAATACCTACCCAACCAGTTCTTAATAATCATATTCAATCATTTTCACAGCACAATCATTTAAGTTTATAATTAAAACTTTGTAGTCACAAATTATTAAAGTTTTCATATTTCTAATTAGACTGCTCTAATTTACATCCTGAGCTACTTAAATAAAAGTTTTTTTAGGAATTATTTATCAATAGTTAATGTAGTTAACTTGGCAAATGAAATATTTTTCTGATTTTCGTCTACAATAGAAATTTTCCATAGTTGCATGGTTCTTCCATTATGAATTGAAATAGCTTTTGCAAAAACGAAACCTTCACTTATTCCTCTTACGTGGTTTATGGAAAGTTCTACACCACGAAGTAAAGTATTACTTTTTTTAGAAAAAATAGCAGCTGCAGAGCTACCGACAGTTTCAGCAAGTGCAGCAGTTGCTCCTCCATGAAGTACACCAGCTGGTTGATGATGACTTGGCGTTACCTCCATTTTAGCCTCTAAAAAATTTTCACCTACATCAGTAAATACTATTCCAAGTTTTGAGACTAATGTTCCTTGACAACGTTTGTTTGCCTTATCTAAAATATAATCTTTATCGAACAAATTTAATCTTCTTTAACTTCCTCAAAATCAACATCTTGAACGTCATCTTTTGAATCTTTTGTTGATTCAGTAGCTTGATTTTCATCTCCTGGTTTTGCGGAACCATCTGCCTGAGCTTTATACATATCTTCTGAAGCATTCTTCCATGCCTCATTTATTGCATTTAATGCCTCATCGATTTTGTCAAGATCTTTTAATTCATATGCTTTTTTAAGATCCTGTAATGAAGATTCAATTGGTTTCTTTTTATCGTCAGATAACTTGTCCCCAAACTCTTTAATTTGTTTTTCTGTCTGAAAAATCATTTGGTCAGCACTATTAAGCTTATCTACTTCTTCTTTTACTTTTTTATCAGCATCAGCATTAGCCTCTGCATCCTTTTTCATTTTTTCAATCTCCTCTTCTGTTAAGCCAGAAGAAGCTTCAATTCTTATATCTTGTGATTTGTTGGTTGCTTTATCTAATGCACTTACATTAATTATTCCATTAGCATCAATATCAAAAGTTACCTCAATTTGAGGGATACCTCTTGGAGATGGTGGTATTCCATCCAAATGAAAACGACCAATAGTTTTGTTGTCTTTTGCCATAGGTCTTTCACCTTGGAGAACATGAATCTCTACAGACGGTTGATTATCTGCAGCAGTCGAGAAAACTTGAGATTTCTTTGAAGGAATTGTGGTATTTGACTCAATCAATTTTGTCATAACGTTACCCATTGTCTCAATTCCAAGTGATAGTGGAGTAACATCCAATAGTAATACATCTTCAACATCACCAGAAAGAACTCCACCTTGAATTGCAGCTCCTACTGCAACCACTTCATCAGGATTAACACCCTTTGATGGCTTCTTACCAAATAATGCTTCAACTTCTTTCTGAATTATCGGTATTCTTGTAGAACCACCAACCAAAATTACCTCATCAATATCTTTTTTTGTTAAACTTGCATCCTTAAGAGCTTTCTTGACAGGTTCCATTGATCTTTTTACCAATCCATCCGATAACTGCTCAAATTTAGCTCTAGTTAAAGTAGTTACTAAATGTTTAGGTCCTGAAGAAGTAGCAGTAACATATGGAAGATTTACTTCTGTTTGAGCTGAAGATGATAGCTCAATTTTAGCTTTCTCTGCAGCTTCCTTAAGTCTTTGCAGCGCCATAGAATCTTCTCTCAAATCAATTTGTTCACTTTTCATAAATTCTTCAGCTAGAAAGTCAATAATTACTTGATCAAAGTCATCACCACCAAGATGAGTATCACCATTTGTAGACAATACCTCGAAAACACCATCACCAAGTTCGAGTATGGATATATCAAATGTTCCTCCCCCTAGATCATAAACAGCAATTTTTTTGTCTTTACCCCCTTTATCCATTCCATAGGCTAATGCAGCAGCTGTTGGTTCATTTATTATTCTCTGTACTTTTAAGCCTGAAATTTCTCCTGCTTCTTTAGTTGCTTGTCTTTGAGAATCATTAAAATAAGCAGGTACAGTCACTACAGCCTCTGTTACTGTTTGTCCAAGATAATCTTCAGCAGTTTTTTTCATTTTTTGTAAAACCATTGCTGATAATTCTTGAGGAGTATATAATCTCCCGTCAATATCAACCCTAGGTGTATCATTGTCTCCTTTTACAACCTTATAAGCAACTGTCTTAACATCACTTGAAGATTCGCTAAATTTATTACCCATAAATCTTTTGACTGAAGCAATGGTTTTTTCAGGGTTGGTTACAGCTTGTCTTTTTGCAGGATCACCCACTTTTATTTCACCATCCTCGACAAATGCTATTACTGATGGTGTTGTCCTTTTTCCTTCAGCGTTAGGAATAACAACTGGTTCACTACCCTCCATAACAGAGACGCATGAGTTTGTTGTTCCTAAATCAATTCCTATTATTTTACTCATAACTTTAATTTATTCTAGTAATGACAACGATTATGCCAATTTAAATTTTATGACATTATGTCATATATCTGATAATTTTATTTACACTATTTTTGTTGAAAATAATTAATGGAAAGGGAAATAAATCCTAATAGGGTAACAATCAAAGTACTAGAGCAAATGAAAAGTAATGGTGAGAAAATCTCTATGCTTACTGCTTATGACTATAGTTTTGCTAAAATTATTGACCAAGCAGGAATCGACATAATTTTAGTGGGTGACTCTGCCTCGAATGTGATGGCAGGTCATGAAACAACACTTCCAATAACTTTAGATCAGATGATTTATCATGCAAGTTCTGTTATACGTGCAGTAAAAAGAGCCTTAGTAGTTGTAGATCTTCCCTTTGGCACATACCAATCAGATTCTCATGAAGCATTAAAATCTGCTATTAGAATAATGAAAGAATCTGGTGCCCATGCTGTTAAGCTTGAGGGAGGTCATTTAGCAAAAGAATCCATTGAAAGAATCATTCAGGCAGGTATTCCAGTAATGGGGCATTTGGGATTAACGCCACAATCAATTTATAAGTTTGGAACGTATACCGTAAGAGCTAAAAATGATGAAGAAGCTCAAACTTTAATTTCTGATTCGAAGATGCTAGAGGAAATAGGATGCTTTTCTGTAGTACTTGAGAAAATTCCGAATTTATTAGCAAAGGAAGTAACATCCATTCTTGAGGTACCAATAATTGGAATTGGAGCAGGATCAAATGTTGATGGACAGGTTCTTGTATCTCATGACATGCTTGGAATGAATAAAGATTTTAGCCCAAGATTCTTGAGAAGATATCTTGATCTTGATTCATTAATTAGAGATGCTATTATGAAATTTTCAAAAGACATAAAGGACGGCAACTTTCCAAGTAAAGAAGAACAATATTAATTTGAAATATCAAAATTTAGATATTCTTTTTGAAGATAATCACCTAATTATTGTTAATAAAGAATGCGGAGTTCTTGTTCAAGGTGATAAAACTGGAGATATCCCTCTACTTGAAACGGTTAGAAAATATATTAAAAATAAGTACCAAAAAAAAAGAAATGTGTTTCTTGGTCTTGTTAACAGAATTGATAGACCAACATCAGGTATTGTAATATTTGCTAAGACTAGTAAAGCTTTGTCTAGAATGAATGAAATAATAAAAAATAGAAAAATTAAAAAACTTTACTGGTTATTCGTTTCAAAAAAATTTAAATCTAATGAGGGAAAGCTTGAGGGATGGTTTAAAAAAAATAAAAAAATAAATAAATCTTTTTATCATAAAGAAAAGATAAATAATTCAAAGTACGGTATATTAAATTACAAAAAGGTTGGGACACTAGACAAATATTCAAAAATTGAAGTTGATCTAATAACTGGAAGACATCACCAGATAAGATGTAATTTTTCAGAAATAGGCTTTCCTATATTGGGAGATTTAAAATATGGTTCAAAAAGATCAATTAAAAAAGGTGGAATATATCTTCATTCCAGAGAAATTAGTTTTAATCATCCAGTATCAAAAGAAGAAATTAATATTAAAGCTGAGCCACCTAAATCAGGATTGTGGTCTGTTTCTCCTTCCTATTAATTTGTAAAGCTTTTTCTTTGATAATTATTTGAAGAGGTTTACTACTTATCTTACTCTCGAGCCATGATAAAATATCTAAATAAAGAAAAGCTCTCTTTTCATACGGATCATCTTCAAATTTGATAAGTTCTTTGTGAAGATTTCTCAAGAAACCTTTTATCTCACCTGGATATATATTTTCTAAACCATTTAAATATTTTAAAATAGTTTTTTGGACTTCATGAAGATCATTCATTTTCTGCAGGTAATTATATGTATCTCTAATAATTTTATCAAGATTATAATCATTACCTGCTTCCCAATGTGCTATCAAATTTAAAATCCTTGTGAAACACTGAAGATCCTCTCTCATCTTAATATTTTTATTATTTATTATTAAACCAAGGTATTTAATACAATTATCAAAATCATCAACTGTAAAATACATACATGCTATTTTATAATAAAGAAGCATTATGTGATGATGATCAATAAAGTTTTTATTTTCATCAATACCAATTAAAACTTCAGGAATAATGCTTAGTGAATCTTTAAAATCTCCTTCTAAAACATAAAGATTAAATAAGTTGTTATACTTGTAAATAAAAATTAAAGCATTAAGGTTTTGATTTTTTGGAAATGATTTATCATCTACAACACTAATTAGATTTTTTAAACTCTCTTTAAATTTTGAGGGATATTTTATTAATGCTAAGGCTTCAAGCAGAAAATTATATCCCTTTAGATAAAATACTGGATGTATGGAAATCATCTCTGGTGATTTGTTGAAAGTATCAATCCATTTTGATGCATATTTATAACTCGAAAGAAAATCTTGAGTTAAAAGACTATACCAAACCCATATTTGATAATAAATCAATGTCTCTCTGAAACCTAAATTATTAATTTTAAAGTTTTTAATTTTCTTTTTAAAAAAATTATTTATTTGTTTAGACTCTTCGTCACTCTTTGCATAACCAGCTTTAATGAGTTTTTCATAAAGTTGTAATGAAATATTTGACAGATCACTATAAATTTGATTTTGATTTCTAAGTTTGTTTGTTTGGGATACAAGTTCATTAGTTCTATTACTTAGACTTCTAGTTACATAAAGGGATTCTATTAGTTTTTCAAATTCAACTATTTCATATGCAGATGCATTTTCATCATATTTTAAAGCAAATGATTTTGCTTTATCAAGAATTTTAAGACTTTGTTTATAAAGACCTTTTTGGTATAATATAGTAGCAAAATCAATTTGACCCCTGATATGTAGTTTAATGTTTTTATGTTGTGGGTTTAATCTTAAACTAATTAATATTTGCTTGTATAGATGTGCCTTTAAATTTGAAAGTTGAAGCTTAGAAACAATTTTACTCTTTAAAATTATGTTCTCTTTATAAAAATGCATCTTATCCAATAAATTAAATAATTTTAAAAATTTTGAATTTTCATTTGAGTCAATTCTACCTACGTATAGTTTAAATTGTCTCTTTTCGGACTTTGTTAACGATTTTATAAGTACAAATAAATTATCTTTTAATTGATTAGTCATTGTATAAAATTTAATATTAAAGGTCTAGTTTTCATATTTTTAACATTATATTTTAAAAATAGAACATTGTAAAATTAATATACTTTTTTTTAAGTATCACCATTATAAGTAATAATTTAGTATTTAATGATTAATCATGTCAAAATATTTGATACAACACTAAGAGACGGCGAACAAGTACCAGGCTGCAAACTTGATACTAAAAGTAAATTAATTCTAGCTGAAAAAATTGATTTGCTTGGTGTAGATATTATTGAGGCTGGTTTTCCCATTTCTAGTCCAGGAGATTTCAAATCAGTAGTTGAAATTTCAAAGATCATCAAGAATGCCTCTGTTTGTGCACTTAGTCGTGCTAATGAAAAAGACATTGATGTTGCAGCAGAATCACTAAAACATGCAATAAAACCAAGGATTCACACTGGAATAGGAACATCTGAAATTCATATTAAGCACAAATTTAACTCAAATAAAGATTCGATTATTGATCTTGCAAAAAAGGCAGTCTCTCATGCAAAAAAATATGTTGAGGATGTTGAATTTTATGCGGAAGATGCTGGTAGAACAGAAAATGATTTTCTTGCAAAAGTTTGTGAGGAGGTTATAAAATCCGGCGCAACTGTTTTAAATATTCCTGACACAACTGGTTATTGCCTACCGAGTGAATACGGTAAAAAAATAAAATATTTAACAGAAAATGTTGAGAACATTGATAAAGTTACAATCTCATGTCATTGTCATAACGATTTAGGGTTAGCGACAGCCAATTCAATTTATGGGGTTTTAAATGGTGCTAGACAAGTTGAATGTACAATAAATGGTATTGGTGAAAGAGCTGGAAATACTTCTCTTGAAGAGGTTGTAATGATCTTGAGACAGCATTCGGACTTAAACTTAGATACAAATATAAACTCTAAACTTCTAAATGAAACAAGTCAAAAGGTATCAGAACTTATGGGAATGCCTGTTCAACCTAATAAAGCTATTGTTGGAGCTAATGCTTTTGCTCACAGTTCAGGAATTCATCAAGATGGAGTTATTAAGAAAAGGGAAACATATGAAATCATAGATCCAATTGATGTTGGAGTAAATAAATCCTCAATTGTTCTTACTGCTCGGAGTGGTAGAGCTGCTCTTGCTTTTAGAATGAGAGAGTTTGGAGTTAACCTTACTAAAAAAGAACTAGATGATGTTTATGGAGAATTTTTGGTTATTGCCGATCAAAAGAAAGAAGTTACTGACTCAGATTTTCCATCAATACTTAAAAGAAAAAATATTAGCTATGGGTAAAACACTTTTTGATAAAGTTTGGGATTCTCATGTTATTGAGAAAATTAAAGATGGACCTGATGTTCTGTTTATAGACAAACATTTTATACACGAAGTTACTAGTCCTGTTGCTTTTGTAGGACTAAAAAATAGAAATTTAAAAGTAATGTACCCTCAAAAAACCTATGCAACAGCTGACCATAACACTCCTACAATAAATCAACATCTACCTATAAAAGATAGACTTTCAGCAATACAAGTAAAGACTTTAGAAAAAAATTGTAATGAACATGGAATTAATTTCTGGGGACTTGGTCATAAAAAAAATGGAATTGTTCATGTTATAGGTCCCGAGAATGGAATTACTCAACCCGGCCTAACAATTGTATGCGGTGACTCGCACACATCAACACATGGTGCATTTGGTGCAATTGCTTTCGGAATTGGAACTTCAGAAGTTGAAATGGTTTTAGCATGTCAAACAATAATGCAACAAAAACCAATGAAAATGAAAATTAATGTTGAAGGTAAACTTTCTGCTAATGTTACACCAAAGGATGTTGCAATTTATATCATTTCAAAATTATCTTCCTCAGGTGCAACTGGTTATTTTGTAGAATATGCAGGAAGTGTATTTAAGGACATGTCTATGGAAGGAAGAATGACAGTTTGTAATTTAAGTATAGAAATGGGAGCTAGAGGCGGAATGATTGCCCCAGATGAAAAGACATATAATTACATAGAGGGAAGAGAGTATGCGCCAAAAGATGCTGAATGGATGAAAGCAGTTAATTATTGGACAACATTAATGACTGATAAAGATGCAATTTTTGATAAAGAATACAATTTTAAGGCTGAAAATATTGAACCTATGATTACTTACGGAACCAATCCAGGGATGGCTATACCTATATCAAAATCCATTCCAAAAGCTAATAAATCCGAGTCCAAATTATCTTATAAAAAAGCTCTTGATTATATGGAATTTAGTGAAGGTGATAAAATGATTGGTAAAAAAATAGATTATGTTTTTCTTGGCAGTTGCACAAATGGTAGAATTGAAGATTTTAGAACTTTTGCAAGTGTAATTAAGGGTAGAAAAAAATCAAATACTGTTGATGCATGGCTTGTACCGGGGTCTCACAAGGTGTTAAAAAGTATTAAAGATGAGGGAATACTTGATATACTTATTGAGTCAGGTTTCAAACTTAGAGAACCAGGTTGCTCTGCTTGTCTAGCTATGAATGATGATAAAATTCCAAAAGGTAAATATGCAGTAAGTACTACTAATAGAAATTTTGAAGGTAGACAAGGGCCTGGCGCAAGAACCCTTTTAGCAAGTCCTCTCGTAGCTGCAGTAACAGCTATAACTGGTGAGATAACTGACCCAAGAGATATTATATAATGGCTTACGATAAATTTAAAATATTAAAAAGCACTGCTGTTCCTTTAAACATTGACAATGTTGATACAGATCAAATAATACCTGCAAGGTTTCTTAAAGCAACTGAGAGAAAAAGGTTTGGTGATAATCTTTTTAGAGATTGGAGATATAGCTCAGATAATTCACTTATTAAGTCATTTCCACTAAATAACAAAAAATATAATGGTAAAATTTTGGTCGCTGGTAAAAATTTTGGTTGTGGCTCATCTAGAGAGCATGCTGTTTGGGCAATTTATGACTATGGATTTAGAGCCGTTGTGTCAAGCTTTTTTGCAGACATATTTAAAAATAATTGCTTAAATATAGGAGTATTACCGGTGCAAATTACAGAATCATTCTTATCAGAAGTTTTTATAGAAATTGATAGAAATTCAAGAAATATGTTTGAAATAAATCTTAAAAATCAAGAATTTAAAATTACAAGCTCTAGTATAAAGGAAAGATTTAAAATTAGTACCTACAAAAAGAGTAATATGTCAAATGGTTTTGATGATATTGATTATCTCATTAATAAAAAGGATCAAATTTCAGCCTTTGCGAATAAATTAAAATACTAATGGAACGTCACCTAGAAATAATGGATACTACTCTTAGAGATGGTGAACAGACATCTGGAGTTTCTTATTCACCAAAAGAAAAGTTAACAATTGCTAAACTTCTATTAGATGAACTTAATATTGATAGAATTGAGGTGGCCTCTGCAAGAGTATCTAAAGGTGAGTTAAATTCAGTAAAACAAATTACTAAATGGGCAAAAAAAAATAAAAAAATTAAAAGTATAGAAGTGTTAACTTTTTTGGACGATGGTAAATCTATAAAATGGCTTTTAGAGGCAGGATGTACGGTTCAAAATCTTCTTACTAAGGGCTCTATGAATCATCTTAAATACCAACTAAAAAAAACCCCTTCAAATCATTTTAAAGATATCTTAAAAACAATTACTAGAGCCGAGGAAAATAATATTCAAACAAATATTTATCTCGAGGATTGGAGTAATGGTATGAGAAATAGCAGGGAGTATGTATTAGATTTTCTAGATTTTTTGTATAACAAAAACATAAAAAGGCTTTTATTACCTGACACACTAGGGATTCTTACCCATCATGAAACCTACGAATATATATCTGTGATAAAAATGAAATATCCTGATTTTCATATTGATTTTCATGGTCATAATGATTATGATCTAAGTGTTGGAAATTCTATGGAAGCTATAAGAGCTGGATGTGATGGATTACACTTGACAATAAATGGTATGGGTGAAAGAGCAGGAAATACACCATTATCAAGTGCTGTAGCAGTAATAAGAGACTTTATGCCAAATATCAAAATTAATATAAATGAAAAAAATTTATTTAAAGCAAGCAATTTAATTTCTACATTTTCAGGTCAGACTGTATCATCTAATAAACCAATTGTTGGTGAGAATGTATTTACTCAAACTGCAGGTGTTCACGCAGATGGTGACAATAAAAAAAATTTGTACTATAACAATTTAAATCCTAATAGATTTGGTAGAAAAAGAAAATATGCTTTAGGTAAAACTTCAGGAAAAGCAAATATCAAGAAAAACTTAGATGAATTGGGTATAAAGTTAAATGATCAGGAATTAGGAATTATTACCTCTAAAGTAATAGAACTTGGAGACAAGAAAGAAAAAGTGACAATTGAAGACCTTCCTTATATAATTAATGATGTTCTAGACTATCCTACAAAAAAGAATAATATTAAAATTGAATCTTATGTTCTTACACATGCAAAAACTTTAAGACCATCAGTGTCAATATCATTAATTATAGATAATACACTTTACCAAGAAAGTTGCTCAGGAGATGGTCAATTTGACGCTTTTATGAATGCATTAAAGAAAATATATTCAAAACAGAAAAGAGCACTCCCAAAATTGATTGATTATGCTGTAAGAATTCCCCCTGGAAGTGACTCAGATGCATTTTGTGAAACAACTATTACATGGGATAGTGGTTCAAAAAAATTTAAAACAAGAGGACTTGACACAGATCAAACTGTAGCAGCTATTAAGGCAACTGAAAAAATGTTAAATACTGAATAATCATGAAAATTAAAATAGCTGTACTAGCAGGAGATGGAATTGGACCAGAAGTAACAAATCAGTCGATTAAGGTCTTAAATTGTATTGCAGAGAAATATAATCATAAGATTAAACTAAGTGAAGGTTTAGTTGGAGCAATTGCTATAGACGCATATGATGATCCTTATCCAGACAGCACTCATAAGCTTTGCGTGGATTCTGATGCAATTTTATTCGGAGCAATAGGTGATCCAAAATATGATAATGATCCTAAAGCTAAAATTAGGCCAGAGCAAGGTTTACTAAAAATGAGAAAAAAATTAGGACTGTATGCTAATCTTAGGCCAACAATCATTTTTGAGTCACTTCTAGATATGTCACCAATAAAACAAGAGAGAATATCAGGTACAGATATTCTTTTTGTAAGAGAACTAACTGGAGGAATATATTTTGGTGAAAGAGGAAGAAAAGACAATAATAATTATGCATATGATACTTGTGAGTATTCAAAAGAAGAGATTATTAGAATAGCAAAAATAGGATTTGAATATGCTAAAAAAAGAACTAAGAGACTTTGTTGTGTTGATAAAGCAAATGTTTTAGAAACATCTAGACTTTGGAGGGAGACAGTGCAAAGTATGGAAAAAGATTATCCTGAAATTACAGTTTCATATGAATTTGTTGATGCTGTAGCTATGAGGCTAATTCAATGGCCAAGTTCTTACGATGTCCTCATTACATCTAATTTGTTTGGAGATATACTAACTGATGAGGCTTCAGTTATATCAGGTTCTATGGGTTTAATGCCTTCAGCTTCAATTGGCTCAGGAAATGCATTATATGAGCCTATTCACGGTTCCTATCCTCAGGCTACAGGTAAGAAGATTGCAAACCCGATTGCATCAATTTTATCATTATCGATGATGCTAGATTACTCGTTTAAACTGAAGGATGAGTCTGAAATTATTAACAGAGCTGTTGAGGATTCTCTTAAAAATAAGTATACAACTCCAGACCTTAATGTAAATAAAATAGACTATTCTACTGATGATGTTGGAGATTATATAATAGATTTTATAAAAAATAATTAAAGAATATAGTCAGTTGAAATGAAATTGGAATCATTCGAATCTAATAACTTTTTTAATATTCTATTGTTGTGAAGATTGTCTTTAGAAGCAACAAACGTTCTTATTGAAAATGCCCTTAGAGCATCATGAACACTTAGAGTACTTACAGCAGAATTTTTTCTACCTGTAAATGGATAAATATCAGGACCTCTTTGACACGAGCTATTTAAATTGACTCTACAAACTAAATTTGCAAGGGTGTCAATTAAAGGACCTATTTTTTTTGTGTCGCTTCCAAAAAGACTTACTTGCTGACCATATTCAGACATTGCCATATCATCTAAAGGTTCATCTATTTTTTTAAATGGAATAATTGGTACTACGGGGCCAAATTGTTCCTCCTCAAATACCTTCATCGAACTATTTACCGGGTATAGTACAGCAGGGTAACAATAATTATCTGTTAATTTACCTCCTTTAACATTAATTACATTAGCACCTTTAGAAATAGCATCCTCAATTAAGTTCTTAATATAACCAGGTTTTGAGGGTTCTGGCAATGGAGTAAGAAAAGCATCTTTATCCCATGGCATTCCAAACTTTAGATTATCAACTGCTTTTGCAAACTTAGTATTAAATTTATCTGCTATAGATTCATGGACGTACAATACTTTTAAAGCAGTACATCTTTGACCATTGAATGATAAAGTACCTGAAATACATTCCTGTATTGTTAGGTCTAAATCAGCATCTGGTAGAATAATTGCAGGATTTTTAGCCTCTAAGCCTAAAACTAATCTAAGTCTATTTTTATTTGGATGTTGATCTTGTAGAGAAACAGCTGAAGAGCTGTGACCTATCAAAGCCAAGACATCGATATATCCTGTCTTCATTATAGGTGGACAAATTTTTCTTCCTCTACCAAATACAATATTTACAACACCAGGAGGAAAACACTCTTTAAAAGCCTTTAACAAAGGAGAAATTAATAAAACACCATGTTTTGCCGGTTTAAATATTGTAGTATTACCCATAAGTATGGCAGGTATAAGAAGACAAAAAGTCTCATTTAATGGATAATTGTAAGGTCCTAGACAAAGAACAACTCCAAGAGGACCTCTTCTAATATGAGCATGAATACCTGAGTCTTTTTCAAATCTAGAGGATGATCTATCAATATTTTTATATTCATCAATGGTATCATAAATATATTTTACAGTTCTATCAAACTCTTTTTCTGAATCGGATTGATTCTTCCCTATTTCCCACATCAAAAGTTTTACTACAACTTCACGATGTTCTTGCATTTTATCAGCAAATCTCTTCATACATTTTAATCTATCCCTCACTTTCATGGTTGGCCATTTACCTTGGCCTCTGTTGAATGCTTTCTTTGCAGATTCAAGAGCTTCTAGAGCCGAATTAGAGTCCATATCAGGGATTGATCCTAGAAGGGTTGGAAAGTATTCATCTCCTTCTTTAATATCAATGGTTGAAAATACTTCTGAAGTATCCCCCCCCCATTTTTTTAACTCTCCGTCAACTAAGTATTCTCTAAAATGAATTTCATCAATTTTATATTTTTCCATGGACATAATTTTAAATTAATAGGCGAAGTGTATCTGGTTTGTCATTTAAATATTCTCCAAAGAAACCATTTTCTTTCATTTTTTTCATCAAATCAGACAAATCTTTAGAAAATTTTAACTCTATCCCAACAATAGCTGTAGTATACTCTCTATTGTTCTTTTTTACATATTCAAAGAATGTTATATCATCATTTTTACCTAATACGTTATTAACAAATTCTCTCAACGCCCCTTTTCTTTGTGGAAATTTAACGATAAAATAATGTTTAAGCTTTGAATATAGCAATGCTCGCTCTTTTATCTCAGCCATTCTAGTGATGTCATTATTACCTCCACAGATAAGTACACCAATATTTTTACCTGAAATATCTTTATTATAAATTTCAAGTGCAGAAATACCAATTGCCCCAGCTGGTTCCACAACTATTCCATCTTTGTTGTATAATTCAAGTATCGTTTGACAAATTTTACCTTCGGGGACAATTATAAGATCATCTAAATACTCTTTACAAATTTCAAAAGGTATTTTACCAATTTTTTTTATTGATACACCATCTACAAAATTGTCAATTTTTTTTAATTCTATAATTTTATTTTGTTTAATAGATTCAGCCATTGCAGGAGCTCCCTCAGCTTCAACTCCTAAAATTTTTGTTTTAGGAGATAACTCTTTAAAGACAGATATTATACCCGCTATTAAACCTCCCCCACCAATTGGAATAACTAAGTAATCAAAATGTTTATCAATTTGATCTAATATTTCAATAGCAACAGTGCCTTGTCCCTCAATAACTTCCTTATCATCAAAAGGATGAATAAAAATAGAATCATTATTTAATTGCTTCTGTGCTTCATTTTGAGCATCATCAAAAGTATCACCAAATAAAATAACTTGAATAAAATCTCCACCAAACATTTTGACTCTTTCAACTTTTTGTTTTGGGGTTGTTTCTGGCATATAAATTGTTCCAAATATTTTTAATTTATTACATGAAAATGCAACTCCTTGAGCATGGTTACCTGCACTAGCACATACAATTTGTTTACCATCTTCGGTACTTTCTAAATTTAATGATTTAATTTTGTTAAAGGCACCTCTAATTTTAAATGAACGTACTTTTTGAAGATCCTCTCTTTTAAAAAAAATTCTAGAATTTAATTTTTCTGATAGTCTCTCATTAATTGTAAGCGGAGTAACAAAAGAGACATCTCTGAGGTTTTCAGATGCTTTTCTCACTCCTTTTAAATTAGGTATTTGCATTTATAATGCTTTTTTCATTGAAGTCATGTGCTGTCTTAATTCATCACCAATTATTTCGATAGAATGAAATCTAATAGATTCATTGATTTCAATTAATAATTCATTATCAATTAAGTTTTTAGCATTTGATATTTGATCTGAACCGATTACATCACTATCAACATTTTTAACAAATTTGGATAGTAATGGAATTGCATCATTGTTAAATAAATAGCAGCCATATTCTGCAGTATCTGAAATTATATGATTCATTTCATATAATTTTTTTCTTGATACTAAGTTTGCTATTAGAGGTAGTTCATGTAGAGATTCGTAATAAGCAGATTCTTCCTTTATACCTGCCTCTACCATTGTTTCATATGCAAGTTCAACACCAGCTTTTACAAATGCAACCATCAAAATTCCATTATTAAAATATTCCTGCTCTGATATTTCATCAGAGGTTGGATTTGTTTTCTCAAAGGATGTTTGATTCGTCTCTTCTCTCCAATTTAAAAGCTCTTTATCGTTATTTTCCCAATCTTTCATCATTATTTCTGAAAAATTTCCAGATAATATATTATCCATATGTTTAATAAATAATGGTGATAAAATGTTTTTTAATTCCTCTGATAATTCATAAGCCTTGACTTTTGCTGGATTTGAAAGTCTATCCATCATGTTAGTAATACCGCCGTGCTTTAATGCTTCTGTAATTGTTTCCCAACCATGTTGAATCAACTTTGCAGCATACTGAGGATTAGTTCCAAGTTCAACCATTCTATCAAACAATAAAATTGAACCTGTTTGAAGCATTCCGCATAAAATTGTCTGTTCACCCATTAAATCTGATTTTACCTCAGCAACAAATGAGGATTCAAGTACTCCGGCTTTGTGAGATCCCAAAGAGACTGCATAAGCTTTTGCAGCATCAAAACCAATGTTATTTTTATCATTTTCTGGATGTACAGCTATTAAAGTTGGAACCCCAAAACCTCTAAGATATTCCTCTCTTACCTCTGAGCCTGGTGATTTTGGTGCAACCATTATTACAGTAATATCTTCTCTAACTTTTATACCCTCTTCTACAATATTGAATCCATGAGAGTATGATAATATTGAATTTTCTTTCATTATTGGCATGAGTTTTTCAACCACTGGAGTATGATTTTTATCTGGAGTGAGATTTATAACCAAATCAGAATTTGGAATGATTTCATCAAAGTTTCCAACATTGAAATTATTTGAGGATGCATTTATAAATGATTGTCTATTTGAGTCTATTGATGATTGTCTTAATGCATAAGAAATATTTAGACCAGAGTCTCTCATATTCAATCCTTGATTTAACCCTTGGGCACCACAACCAACTATTGCTATTTTTTTATCTTTAAGAAAGTCTACTCCATTTTGAAACTCTGACGATTTCATAAACCTACATTTACCTAACTGCAATAATTTTTCTCTAAATGATAGACTATTAAAGTAATTCTTCATTGTATTTATTTTTGGTTTTTAAAAGTATTTAAAATTTCTGAAATTCCCATCTTTTCTTTGGAAACAGCGATTCTTCCCGATCTTGTGAATTGCAAAAGGCCATATGATTTTAAATCTTTGTATAATTTCTCAGTATCATCTCTAAAACCAGTTTTTTCAATTACAAAGAATTCTGGATTAACAGTTACAATTCTTGCATTAGAATCTTTTATTATGTTTTGAATATGTCTTTCCTCAAATAAGGAAGATGATTTCATTTTATACAGCGCTGATTCTTGAAATATTGTTTCTGAATCAGTATGATAAAATGCTTTTATAACTTCTACTTGTTTTTCAATTTGTTTAGTAACTTTTGCAACACCAGAATTTGTCATTTTTACAACTATGATAAATCTAAAAACATCCTTGATTTCTGACTCAGAGGTACTAAAGCTCTCAATATTTATGTGTCTTTTTAGAAAAATCGCTGATAATCTGTGAAGAAGACCAACATTATTTTCAGTGTAAACAGAAATAGTGTAATTTTTTTTCTTTTCCATATTAACTTAGTCTTACATCAGAAACAGATGCTCCAGAAGGAATCATTGGAAATACATTATCTTCTTTTTCTACACATATCTCCAAAATGTAAGGTTTTTGTGATTTAATCATTCTTTCTACAGCAGGCTTAAGTTCCTTTCTATCATTCACTCTCTCAGAATCAATATAATATCCTTTTGCAATTGTTACAAAGTCTGGATTAATCATTTCAGTTGAAGCATATCTTTTGTCAAAAAATAGTTGTTGCCATTGACGAACCATTCCTAAGAAATCATTATTAAGAATTACTATCTTGACAGGAATTTGAAGCTGAAATATAGTACCTAATTCCTGGATTGTCATCTGATAACCTCCATCACCAATAACAGCAACAACCTCTCTATTTATTGCACCCATTTTTGCACCCATTGCAGCAGGAAGAGCAAATCCCATTGTACCAAGCCCACCTGATGTTATATTACTTTTTGATTGAATAAAGTTTGCATATCTGCAAGCAACCATTTGGTGTTGACCTACATCAGTTACAATTATTGCATCACCTTTTGTTTGTTCATTAATTGCAATAATGGATTCTCCCATTGTTAATCCTTTTTTTGAAGGGTTCAAATCAGAGTTAATAACCTTGTCAAATTCTATTTTCATTAAATCATCAAAGTTTGAAATCCATTTTTCATGTGATTTTTTTTCAATTTTATCAGTAATAAACCTCAGAGACTCTTTACAATCTCCAATTATTGGAACTTCAACTTTAATATTTTTATTTATTTCTGCAGGGTCAATATCTAAGTGAATAATTTTTGCTTGTGTTGCATAAGTTTTAGGATCTCCTGTGACACGATCATCAAAACGCATACCAATAGCAATAAGTAAGTCACACTCATTTGTCAAAATGTTTGGGCCATAATTTCCATGCATTCCAACCATACCAACATTCAGTTCATGTGATGTAGGAAGAGCTGATACACCAAGAATTGTCCATGCAGCTGGTATACCCGATTTCTCAACAAATCTTTTGAACTCTTCTTCTGCATTTCCTAATAAAACTCCTTGACCCCAGACTATAAAAGGTTTTTTTGCATTATTAATTAATTCTACAGCATTATCAACAGCTGAAATATCTATTTTAGGAAGTGGATTATAACTTCTAATACCTTCACATTTAGAATATTTGAATTGAAATAATTCAAATTGAGCATCTTTAGTGATATCTATTAAAACAGGACCAGGTCTTCCAGACTTAGCTATGTAGAAAGCTTTTGCAAAAATATCAGGGATCTCAGCTGCTTTAGTAATTTGATAATTCCATTTCGTTACGGGCATTGAAATACCTATAATGTCAGTTTCTTGAAATGCGTCAGAGCCTAAAAGATGAGATGGTACTTGACCGGTTATACAGACTACGGGAGTTGAATCAATTTGAGCATCAGCAATTCCTGTTACAAGGTTTGTAGCGCCTGGACCAGATGTAGCAATAGCTACTCCAACTTTACCCGAGGATCTTGCATAACCTTGAGCTGCGTGAATAGCGCCCTGTTCATGCCTAGCAAGAATATGCTTAAGTTTATCTTGAAATTTATAAAACTCATCATAAACTGGCATAATAGCTCCCCCTGGATATCCCCATACTAAGTCAACACCCTCATTTAACAATGAATGAATTACAGCTTCTGCTCCACTAATCTTTTTATTTTCCATAATCTTATTTGTCAGTAACACATCCACTTGATGCATTTGAAACTGATTTAACGTATTTATATAAAATTCCTTTTTTAATTTTCAAAACAGGCTTAGACCAATTTTTCATTCTATTTTTTATTTCATCAACCGAAATATCAACAAATATTTGATTATTCTCAGAATCTATTGTAATCATATCCCCATTTTCAACAATTGCAATTGCTCCTCCATCATAGGCTTCAGGAACAATATGACCAACTACAAAGCCATGAGTACCTCCAGAAAACCTTCCGTCAGTGATTAATGCAACATCTTTACCTAATCCTGCCCCCATAATTGCAGAGGTTGGCTTTAACATTTCGGGCATGCCAGGCCCTCCTTTCGGTCCTTCGTATCTTATAACTACAACATCACCTTTATAGACTTTTGACTCGGCAATAGCTGTCAAACATTCAAATTCACTATTAAAGACTCTTGCAGGACCTGTAAACTTTAATCCTTCCTTACCTGTTATTTTAGCAACACTTCCATGCTCAGCTAGATTTCCTTTCAGAATTTGAATATGACCAGATTCTTTAATTGGATTACTTATAGGAAAAATTATGTCACTTGATGCGAAATCAGGTGATTTAATTTTTGAAAGGTTTTCTTCCAGAGTATTCCCAGTTACAGTCAGGCAATCTCCATTTAACATTTTGTTTTCCAGCATATATTTGAGTACAGATGGCACACCCCCCACCTTATGAAGATCCTTCATTAGATATTTTCCACTTGGTTTTAAGTTTGCAATGTATGGAGTAGAGTCACTGATTTCTTGAAAGTAATCAATAGATAAATCTAAATTAGCAGCTCTTGAAATGGCTAAGAAATGAAGT
>CAJPUS010000088.1 GCA_905380995.1 uncultured Flavobacteriaceae bacterium | reverse complement strand
TAACTTCAGATTTAAAATATCATAATTTTTTTGAATCTGATAACAAAGCTATTTTTGTTGATATTGGTCATTATGAGAGTGAAAACCATATAAAATTGATAATAAAAGAATTTCTTACAAAAAAATTACCTACTTTTAGGCTCCTTTTGTCTGAAAAAAATGTTAATCCAGTAAACTATTATTAAATGGTAAAGAAAGTTGAAATATCAGTTGAAGATAAATTAAGAGCTCTCTTTGATCTTCAATTAATAGACTCTAGAATTGATCAAATAAGAAGTATTCGTGGTGAACTCCCATTGGAAGTAGAAGATCTTGAAAATGAAATAGAAGGACTAAACAAAAGGCTTCAAGGTTTTGAAAATGAAATAAAAGAAAGTCAAGAAGGTATTAAATTTGAAGAAAACTCAATCAAAACTTCTAAAGAAACTCACAAAAAATATGAAGGTGATCTTAAAAAGGTGAGGAATAATAGAGAGTACAATGCAATAGTCAAAGAGCAAGAGTTTCAAGAATTAGAAATTAAACTCTCTGAAAAAAAAATTTCTCAATATAAGGAGACAATTGACAGTAAAATTGTTGTTATTGACGAACTCAAGGACAAAATAAAGGATAGAAATTCTCACTTAAAAAATAAGAATTCTGAGTTAAGCGAAATACTTAAAGAAACTGAAAGAGAAGAAAAAACTTTACTAGAAAAGTCTAAGGAATATGAAAAAAAAATTGAAGATAACCTAATTACAGCATATAAAAGGATCCGATCTAACGTAAGAAACGGATTAGCAATAGTTCCTATTGAGAGAAATGCTTCAGGTGGTTCTTATTTCACAATTCCTCCTCAAGTTCAAATGGAAATTGCCTCAAGACAAAAAATTATTACCGATGAATACAGTGGGAGAATTTTAGTTGATCCTAAATTAGCTGAAGAAGAAATGGATAAGATGAAGTCAATATTTTCAAGCTAAAAGACAGACTCAGTTATCTTCTCTTTGTTCTGTCCTCTGAAATAATCCATGTATGTAAATCCTGGTTCGATACTGTAAGAACCAACATCACCATTTTTATTCATTGCTATATATGCAACTTGAAATTTATTTTCTTGGGTGTTTGATGACACAATTCTTTTGATAGCAGCCTCACATGCTTCTTGAGGAGACCTCCCCTGTCTCATTAATTCTACAACTAGAAAAGATCCAACTGTTTTTAAAACCTCTTCACCAAGACCTGTAGCTACAGCTCCGCCTACATTATTATCTATAAATAGTCCAGAGCCTATTATTGGAGAATCACCTACCCTTCCTCTCATCTTATATGCTAGTCCGCTAGTTGTACATGCTCCAGAAATATTATTATTTTTATCTAGACACAGCATTCCTATAGTGTCATGATTTTCAATATTAATAATTGGTCTATATTTCTCACTTTCAAGCCATTTTTTCCAATCCTCTTTTGACTTTTCTGTTAATAGATTTGTTTCCTTATATCCTTCCGAAATAGCAAAATTCTCGGCACCTTTTCCAGCAAGCATTACATGGGGAGTTTTTTCCATTACATCTCTTGCTAAACTAGCAACATTAACAATGTTCTCTACTGCTAAAACAGAACCACAATCTCCAAGATGATTCATTACACATGCATCAAGTGTTACTTTACCTGTTCTATCTGGAGCTCCACCATATCCAACAGTTGAATTTTTTGGGTTTTCTTCTTCAACAGCAACACCTGCTACAGCTGCAGTTAGTCCATCAATTCCCTTATCAAGCATTAAACCAGCCCTATGATTTGCTTCTTTTGTTTTCCATGTTGAAATAGATCTAACCTTAGGAATAAAATTAAAATTTTTAGCCTTAAGTTTAGTCGATAATGAAGACATTAAACCAACACTAAATATATCAAAAATAAAATTTCGTCTTTTCATATTTTAATTTAAGGCTCTTAATCTTTGAATAAGAGGTGGATGAGAATAATGGAAGAATACATAAAGTGGGTGTGGATATATATTAGAGAGGCTGTCAACTGATAATTTTTTTAATGCTAAAGATAAGTCATCTCCATTGAATGTTTCTTTTGCGTATGCATCAGCTTCAAACTCATTTTTTCGACTTATATAATTCATTAAAATCCCTGATAACATTGATATTGGTGAGAAAATAATACTAAATCCAATAAGTCCAAGATGAAAGCTAGCATTTGAGCCTCCAAGAGCAATAGAAATCTCGGGAAGTTTAAGACATAATTCAAAGAAGAAGGTCATAATACCAATCTGAATAATTGACATAATTAATCCAGAGAATATATGTTTCTTCTTAAAATGTCCAACCTCATGAGCAAGAACAGCAACCAATTCATCCTCTGTATGTTTTTCAATTAAAGTATCATATAACGCAATGGTCTTTCTTGGCCCTAAACCACTAAAAAAGGCATTTGCTTTTGTAGATCTTTTTGATCCATCAATTACATATATGTTTTTTAAAAGGTATCCCACTTCTTTTGAATACTTTTCAATTTTCTGTCTCAATTCACCATCATCCAATGGTTTAAGTTTATTAAAAATTGGTACAATTAAGTCTGCATAGAACATATTTATAAAAACCATTAAAAAAGAGAGTCCAACCCACAGCCATATCCAGAAACCATCATTTAAATTTTCATATAGGAATAATGCTAAAAAAAGAAGGGCACCACCGATAAAGATTGATAATAATAATGACTTTAATATATCAAGAAAAAATGTATATTTTGTTGTCTTGTTAAAACCAAATTTTTCTTCAATAATAAAAGTATTGTAGTATGAGAAAGGAATAGATATAATTGAATTTAATATAAATAAGATTAAAAAGAATAATCCAGATTGAGCAAAACTTGAATCAATATCAAACGGTAATAAAGATTTTAAATTATCTGAAGAGACTAGTTGATCAATAAATCCATATCCATTAAAAAGTAAAAGAGTCATAATAAATATAAAACTGATTGAACTAGAAAATAATCCAATTTTATTTTTATTTAAAGCATAGTCTTTTGCTGTTTTATATTTTTCTTTATTATAAAAGTCTTTTAATTCATTTGGTATTTCATCTTTCCAGTTTCTATGATTTACATAATCAAGAATATTTGAAAACAAATAATTAAAAACTACCAATGATATAATTATAAAAAACCAAAATTGAGTTGTCATAAATTGAATTTAGTTATTTTAGTTTTAAATGTAATAAAAGATGATTAATAAGTATACAATTATAGGAACTTTAGGTATCTTAATTTTTAGCTCTGGGCTATGCATATTAGGTGAAGCAATAATTAGAAAATCTCAAAACTTAGATTTTTTTCTAATAGGAACACTATCATTAATCTTAATAAATACTGGTGCATGTATTATGATAAAGACAAAAGAATTATCTACTTAGGTTGATGAGTATCATATAAATAAAATGGAAGAGCTAAAGAAAAGCCAATAAAAAATGGTAAAATATATCTAAATATTTTTTTTGGACTAGACCAATATTTGTAAAATATGTAAATTAGAAATGTAAGAGCTGCAAAAGTAAGATCATATGAAATCATTGAAACTGCATAATTTTCATAGAGAAGACTCCAAAAGCCGTCCATAGCCCAATTATTCAATTTTAAAAACATGTACAAATTATAATACGGGAAGATTGTACCAAGTATACATAAAATAAGATATATTTTTTTCATAATAATTTAGATTAAGTTTTGTAAGTTTTAAATTTTATTAAAATAATTATTAACTAATTTAACAAGAATAATTAAAGGCAGAGTATCTAAAAAATCAATAAATTCAAAAAATGAGTAATTCAATATATAGAAAAGACGGAACAGCTCAAGGTGTTGCAAAACAAAGATTGATTGAATCCCTGGCTAAACCAAACAAAAGAATTATTTATGACCCTTATGCCAAAAAATTTGTTCTTGGAGCAAATATAATAAGACTTATTGGACATAAATTTAGTGTATGGTTAGGAAATAAAATTGTACCTGGAATGCATGAACATCTTATTTGTAGAACGCGATTTATTGATGATTTTATTGAGAGGAGCACCCCAATTGATATCGAACAATATGTTATACTAGGAGCTGGTTATGATTCAAGAGCTCATCGTCTTAAACTTCCATCCAAATTAAAAATATTTGAGGTTGATCAGCTTGAGGTTCAAGAGAGAAAACGTTCAAGAATTTCGGATAATATACCTAATATTGAAAATGTAACTTATGTTAGTATTGATTTTAATCACCATTCTCTTTCAGAACAACTTCTAAGTGCAGGATTTGATCGAAGTAAGCCAACTATATACACTATGGAAGGAGTATCTCAATACATAGAAAAGGAAACGCTTAATTTGACACTAAAAGAAATTGCTAAATTAAATCCTAATTCAAATTCAAAATTTTTTATTTCTTATGTAAATAAACTTATCAAAGAAGACCCAAGGGTATGTTTTGGTGAAGGTTATTCTAAACCTAATAAAGCAGTCAAATTTATAACAGATAGTTCAGCTAATGTTGGTGAACCTTGGATATCATTTTACTCTGCACAAGAAATAAAGGATTTACTATTTCAAAATAATTTTACTGTAATAGAAAATAAAACATTAGCTGATCTTAATTCTAAATACTTTACCCCAGTTGGTAGAACAATCCCTGAAAATTATATTTTTAAGCTTGAACATTTTGTGATAGCAAAAAACAAAAATTAAAAATTTGTTATTATCTATTTATTCTCTCTGGATAATCAGTTATAATCCCGTCAACTCCAATTGATTTCATTCTTTTGATATTTTCAATATTGTTTACAGTGTATGGAAAAACCAAAAGATTTTTAGATTTTAATTTTTGAACAATCTCTTTTGATAAAAAACTATTGTTTGGATTTATTGCATATGCATTTATTTCTCTAGAAAGGGTCAAAGAACTATCAATTTTAAATACAGAATCTACTAAAATAGCAATTTTAATTTCTTTATTAATCGATCGAAACTTTTCTAGCTCATCCCATCTAAAGCTTGAAATAACAAACCTATCAATATTCCAATTTTTTTGCTTTGAATATTTTAATATTAATTCATTGGTTGGATAAGCTGTATTCATTCCTTTGAGTTCAATATTTAAAAAAATTTCATCAGGGATTATATCGATAACCTGATTAAGTGTTGGAATTGAGCTACCATCAATTAAGCTAATATTTTCAATTGAGTCTAAAGATATTTCTTCTATATAAGCATCCGAATTCGTAAGTCTCGATAAGACCGGATCATGGTATACAACCAATTCTCCAGTTCTTGTCTTAAATATGTCAATTTCAATCCCATCAACTTCAAAATCAATAGCTTTATTAATCGATTCAATTGTATTCTCAAGAGCATGACCCATAGCTCCACGATGACCTATAACTATAATATCATTTTTTTTTTCACATCCTGAAAAAACAAAAAGAAAAGATAATGATAAAATTGAAAAATTTTTTTTCATATATTATTAATAAAAATATAAATTAAAACTTAACCAATATGAAAGATAATCTTAAGCTTTTCGCAGTTTATCTTGGAGGAAGAGCTGATGACTGTAATACAGAACTTCACGATGTTGTTTTTACTTGTGGTAATAAAATTGAAGATACCTACATAGATCTAATCGACAAATGGTTTGGAAATGTTGATAGACTACATATTGATTCATGGGTGGAAATTCACAAGGTTGATGGTTATATTGTTTCTCTTTCTCAAACTAAAAATATTTCAAAAAATAAATTATTTTTTATAAACCTAGGGGGTTATGATAAAAATAAATTTGAGGAAATACATGAAAGTGAATTTTTAGTCGGTGAAAAAAAACTCTCAATAAAAAAAAGAGCAAAAGAGATTTTAATGAAAGGATTAGATCAAGTCCATACTGATGATTTGTATGATGTTGATGATTGTATTGAAATTAACAAGGTTTCTAACTATTTTATAAATCTTACAAGAGATGAAAATAAAATAATTCCCCTTAAATTTAATAACGGATATCACCCAATACCAAAAAAAATAATTGAAAAATATAAATTACTAAAAAATATCTAATTTCTGTTTACGACTGTTGAAGAAGCTTGAGATTTAGCAAGGACTGTAATATCACTAATATTAACATTATCAGGACAATTAACAACGTAAGAAATTACTTTAGCAACATCCTCTCCTATAAGAGGATTAACTCCTGAATAAACAGATTTTGATCTTACTTCATCGTTTTTAAATCTAACCATTGAGAAGTTTGTTTCCACAAGACCAGGGTTAACTTGGGAGATCTTAATATTATATTTATTTAGGTCAATTCTCATCCCTTGTGAGATTGCGTCAACTGCAAATTTGGATGCACAATATATATTACCTTTTTGATACACCTCTTTACCCGCAATTGATCCAATATTAATTATGTGACCTTTATTATTTTTAATCATATAATTAATTACTGACTTACTAACATATAACAAGCCTTTAACATTTGTATCTATCATCATGTCCCAATCTTCAATCTTACCCTCATGGAACAAATCTAGTCCATGAGCATTTCCAGCATTATTAACTAATACATCAATATTTTTCCATGAATTATCCAAGCTACCAATTTTTTCTTTAACATCTTGCTGATCCCTTACATCAAAGTTTAAAGTAATTACATCTGTTTTATCTTTAAGATTTTCTGAGAGCTCTTTCAATTTATATTGATTTCTTCCACATAGAATAAGTGAAAATTGACTTGCTAACTCAATAGAAGTTGACTCTCCAATTCCAGAAGTTGCTCCAGTTATTAAAGCTATCTTTTTTTTATCTCTCATTTAACTTAAATAAATATATAGTAATCCAGCTGCTACTGCTCCGAATGAGGGGCCAAATACAGGTATCCAACTGTATGCCCAATCAGATATTTTATTTTTCCTAGGAATTAATTGATATACAATCCTTGGGCCTAAATCTCTTGCAGGATTTATTGCATAACCTGTTGTCCCACCTAGACTTAAACCAATAACCCAAACTAAAATCCCAACCGGAAGAGCACCTAAAGATCCAATACCATAGTTTACATTGAAGCCTTCTACAATTATATTTGGTTCAACTATATATAATATTCCAAAAATTAAAATGAATGTAGCTAAGAACTCACTAAAAAAATTATTTTTATAATTTCTAATTGCTGGAGAGGTACAAAATGAACCCATTACTTTAGCTTCATCTGATGTGGCTTTATAATGATCGATATAAAAAAAATAAGCTAACCCACTACCTAGCATTGCTCCAAATAATTGTGAAAGTATATATCCAAAAACAAGTTCAGATGAAAATTTACCAGCAAATAAGAGACCAATTGTTACAGCAGGATTTAAATGAGCACCACTAAATTGACCAGTAATGTATGCTGCAACAAATACAGCAAAGCCCCATGCTGTAGTAATAGAAATTAAAGGTGTTTCTTCATAACCTTTAGTCTTAGACAAATTAACATTAGCAACAATTCCTTGACCCAAAAGTAATAAGATTGCAGTTCCAACAAACTCAGCTATATAGGCATTTATCATACAATGTAATTTTTTATTAATGTATTAAATTTTTTTAATTCGGCATCTATCCATTTTTGATCTTTTTCTAAAACATCTGCCATTTTTTTAGCAACGAGTGGTGCAATTCTCTTTGACTCTTTAGAATCTAAAAAAATACACCTTGTTCTTCTTGCTAAAATATCTTCTATTGTTATAGCCATCTCATGAATTATTGCCCATTCTATAATATTATTTGATATGTAGAACTTATTTGATAATGACTTATTATCAGCTATACTTCCTAGTGATTTTACCTTATTCTTCAAGGATCCATATACATGCATAGGATCCGACCAATCGACATTTTTTTTAAAGCCAAAAAGTTTTATTTTTTCAGTTTTACATTTCTTCTTTTTTAGTTTATTTATTGAAATTGCAGAATCTATAGCATCCTCAGCAATTTTCCTGTATGTGGTCCATTTACCACCAAGCACACTTATTAAACCAGAGGGAGAAATATCAATTTTGTGGCTCCTTGAAACTTCTTTAGTTGACTTTTTATCTGAGGTTACAGCTAGAGGTCTTAACCCTGCAAAAACACTTTTTATATCATCTTTCTTTGGTTTAATTGTCATGTATTTACCAGCATTTTTTAGAATAAATTCAATTTCATCTTTCATAGCTTTTGGTTCTTCAGTTGCATTCTTTACATGTGTATCAGTTGTTCCAACAACTACATAATTTTTCCAAGGAACTGCAAAAAGTACTCTTCCGTCAGAAGTTTGTGGTATAAGTATTGCATGTTTTCCTTTTAAAAATTTTCTATTTAAAACAATATGAACTCCTTGACTGGGTTGTATCATTTTTTCAATTTTTGGTTGATCCATTCTAATGATATTTTCTGTAAATACCCCTGTTGCATTAATTACAACTTTACTTTTGACTTCATATTTTTTTGAGTTTATAATATCTGTAAAATTTACACCAACAACTTCATCGCTCTTTTTTATTAAACCGTCTACACTACAATAATTTATTAGAGCAGTTTTCTTTGAATCAGATGAAAGAGCTAATGTTATTGCCATTCTAGAGTCATCAAACTGACCATCATGGTATATTACGCCACC
>CAJPUS010000087.1 GCA_905380995.1 uncultured Flavobacteriaceae bacterium | reverse complement strand
GTTGCTATTTTTGACATTAATCTCTCAACATCAGATATACTGTTTAAATTTAAGTCAAGTGTATCACTCATATTTTCATCATTTATTAAAGAGGTTACAATTTCTTGACGCACTTTGATATCTTTTTTATTCACAAGAGGAAATGCAATCCAATTTTTTAATTTTCTAGAACCCATACTAGTAATAGTATCATCAATTGTTTCAGAAAGATTAAATCCATTAGTTGAATTTGAATTGAACAATTCAAGATTTTTCATTGTAAATTTATCCATCCAAACATATGAGTCTGGAAAAATTCTTTGAAGATTTGAAATATGACTTAGATTATTGTGTTCTGTGTCATCTAAATAATGAATAACTGAGCCTGCTGCTATTGTGCCTAACTCAATTTCATCAACTCCAAAACCTTTTAGACTTTTTGTTTTAAAATGATCCAATAGTTTATTATGAGAATATGAACTATCATACACCCAGTCATCCAGAGGGAATACATTATATGAGCTGCCAATTAATTCATTGAATTTATTCTTTGAAGGTTTTGAAATTAAAATTTCATTTGGTGAAAAATTTGAAATTAGTTGATCCATAAGTTTGACATCTCCTTGGGAGACATAAAAATCTCCTGTTGAAACATCTAGAAAAGAAATACCACATTGGTTTTTTTCAAAATGTATAGATGCCAAATAGTTATTCTTTTTTTGATCTAAGACGCCATCATTAATTGCAATTCCCGGAGTAACAATCTCAGTGACACCCCTTTTAACAATTTTCTTTGTCAATTTTGGGTCTTCTAGTTGATCACAAATAGCAACACGATTTCCAGCTTTCACAAGTTTTGGTAAATAATTTTCAATTGAATGATGAGGAAAACCAGCTAACTCCGTTTCACTTGTTGACCCTGCCCCTCTTTTTGTAAGCACAATCCCTAAAACCTTTGATGCAAGAATAGCGTCCTCTCCAAATGTTTCATAAAAATCTCCAACTCTGAATAAAAGAATAGTTTTTGGATATTTGGATTTAATATCATTATACTGCTTCATCAAAGGAGTGATTTTAATAGCTTTAGTCACAAGTATGTATTTGTGCTAATGTAAATATTTTTATTTTTACTTAAATGCGAAAATTAAAAAATACTGAACTAAATCGAAAGTCAGTTGAGGAGTTTAAAAAATCAAAAAAAACCTCTGCAATAGTTATTCTTGATAATATTAGAAGTATTCATAACGTGGGCTCTATTTTTAGAACATCTGATTCTTTCTTAATTTATAAAATTATAATTTCAGGATACACAGCGACTCCGGATAATCCGAAAATGCAAAAAACAGCCTTAGGTTCATCTGATTCAGTTGACTGGGAATATTCAGAAGATATAATAGATACAATTGAAAAACTCAAAAAAAAGGGAGTTAAAGTTATCTCTGTAGAACAAGTTGAAAATTCTCTTAAAATTGAAAATTTTAAACCGGTTAAGGATAATAAATATGCATTTATTTTTGGCAATGAAGTGGATGGAATTCAAGATGAAATAATTAATGTTTCAGATGAGGTTGTTGAAATACCTCAAGTTGGAACCAAACATTCTTTAAATGTATCAGTTGCTGCTGGAATTGTTCTTTGGGACTTTTTTTATAAGACAGAAATATAGTATTTATCAATATAAACTTAATGATGACTCTATTGGAGTGTCATTATCCTTACATTCCTCTAATAATTCGTTAATGGGTTTTATCAAAATAGGATGGACGAAATCGCTAGCAATGTCATTAAGTGGATACAAAACAAAATTTCTAAGATGTAATCTAGGATGGGGAATCATCAAATTTTTCTGATCAACAATTTCATCAGAATAAAACAATATATCGATATCAATCTCTCTAGCAGAAATTTCAGTAGAATTTCTAATTCTGCCTATTCTAACCTCTATATTTTTTAGATTATTTAAAAGTTCAGCTGGTAATAATTCAGATTTAATCATTATACAAATGTTAATAAAATCATCTGAGTGAAATCCCCAAGATTTCGTCTCATATGTTTTAGAAATTAAAAATACCTTACCTATATCTTTTCGAATTAATCTTAAAGCTTCTTTAATAAAAGAATAACGATTACCTTTGTTACTGCCTATAGATAAGTAAATCTTTCTCATATATTTGAAATACCATGAAATCTAATCAATTTTTTCTTGCTAATAAAATATATTTAATTCTTGCTGGATTATTTATAACATCACTTGTAGCCTCAAATTTAATATTTACAAAAATATTTTATTGGTATCCTTTTGATATAAATTTCATGGGTGTAAAGCTTTTTGAATTATCTGTAGGAATACTCCCATACCCATTAACTTTTTTGATTACAGACTTAATATCTGAAATTTATGGGCAAAAAAAAGCTGACCAGGTAGTAATTACAGGAATATTTGCATCTGTTTTTTCAATATTATTAATTTTTATTTCAAGTCAAGTACCAGCAATTGATGGATCACCTATTGATGATGTCACATTTAACAATGTCTTCCTTAATGCACCATTAGCTGTTCTTGCATCTATGTTGACATACTTATTTGCTCAATTTATAGATATAAGAGTTTACCATTTTTGGAAAAGGCTAACTAAGGGTAAACATCTTTGGTTGAGAAACAACTTTTCAACTTTTACATCACAGTTTGTTGATACATTTACCATTGTATCTCTTTTAATAATTTTTGAAATCTTACCACAGGATAAATTTTTAGTATTAATTGTTTCTGGTTTTCTTTTCAAAGTAATGGTTGCCATTTTTGATACCCCTCTTTTGTATCTATGCGTATGGTTATTTAGGAGAAAATTTAACCTAAAAGTTGGAGAAGAAATTAAGATTAATTGAATTGGAAAAAAAGAGAATAAATAAATATCTGAGTGAGGTTGGTTTTTGCTCCAGAAGAAAAGCTGATGATTATATTTCAGATGGAAGAGTATATATTAATGGCAAACAAGCTCTACTTGGCTCTAAGGTAAATATTGAAGATGAAATTTCTGTTGATGGTGAGATTATTCAATTTAAAGACAAGAAAAAAGTTTACATAGCATTTAATAAACCCGTTGGAATTGAGTGTACGGGAAATCATAAAGTAAAGGACAACATAATTGACTTTATTAATCATAAAGAGAGGCTTTTTACTATTGGAAGAATTGATAAGCAAAGTGAAGGTCTAATTTTACTAACAAATGATGGTGATATAGTTAATAATATTTTACGTGCAGAAAATAGAAAAGAAAAAGAATATATAGTAAGTGTCAATAAAAAAATTACGACTGAGTTTACAGATAAAATGAGGAAAGGGGTAAAAATTATGGGTAAGATGACTAGAAAATGTTCTGTAAAAAAAATTCATGAAAATAGATTTAAAATCATCTTAACTCAAGGAATGAATAGACAGATTAGAAGAATGTGTGAAGTTCTTGGTTATAGAGTTACAAAATTAAAACGTGTAAGAATAATGGATATTCATCTTAACATAAGAGTTGGTGAATACAGAAATCTAAATAATGAAGAAATTGGGCAGCTATTTATTAATTGATTGTAATATCAACTTTATAACCTTCATTTGATCTTACGTTAAATACTGTAGAGTCTTCAAATATTAAATATTGACCTTTAATTCCAATTAATCTTCCTTCAATTGTATCTGTTTTTTTAAGGCTTGCTGACTTTACACTATTAATTTGATTCTTCCTGTAATAGTTAAACTTAAATACCTTACTATTTGTTTTAAAATATTCTTTAAATTCAGATCCTAGAATATTTAGTGCATCTTCCCTATTATTAATAATATTCAAGTCCTCAATATCATTAGTTAACATTTTTCTCCAATTAGTTTTATCAGAAAACACATTTTTTAATTTAACTTCGGCAATACCAGCAAGGTATCTATTTGGAACCTCAATCAATTCAATTGCTTCAATTGCTCCTTGGTCAATCCATCTTGTAGTTTTATTATTTGATCTTGTTACACCTACTTTAACTCCACTAGTCTTTGAGAGATAAACAATATGATCTTGTAATTGAATTTTCTTCTCATATTCAAGATCTCTATCTTGTATATTTAGATGTGCTTTACTTAATTCGGGTTTCATAACCCAATCACCTGACATTGGAGACTCAAAAAAACACTTTTTACAAAATCCATTTGCAAAGATTTCAATATTTTCTTGACATGAAAGGCAACAATAACCTGTTTTATGAATCTTAAAATTTTTTCCAATTAATTGATTAAGAAATAGTAAATCATCATCAAAGTCTAAAATATATCTAACAGGGTCATCATGAATTGAAATCATTTTTTTAAATACTCCTGAGAACATATTTTATTGTTTACTATTTTTATGATAAATATATACATTCCATGCCAATTCCAATCTTTAATTCTGTCGCCTCATTCTTTTTAAAAAGAAGAATAAGTCAAATTGAGCTTTTTAAAGATTATCCTATTGAAGTTCAACAAGAAGTACTAAGGAAAATGATAGTTTATTCAATCGATACCGAGATTGGAAAAAAGTATGATTTTAAAACCATCAGACATTATAATGATTTTAAAGAAAGACTGCCAACAGTAACTTATGAGGAAATTTATAATGACATAGAAAGAAATAGAAAAGGAGAGCAAAATATATTTTGGCGAACTCCTATTAAATGGTTTGCAAAATCAAGTGGAACAACCAATGCAAAAAGTAAATTTATCCCCATAAGCTTTGAATCTCTTGAAGATTGTCATTACAAAGCAGGTAAAGATATGTTATCTCTCTATTTTAATAACAATATAAATTCTCAGCTTTTGATTGGAAAATGTTTACGTCTTGGTGGATCAAGGGAAATTTATGAAAATAATGATAGTTATTATGGAGATTTATCTGCAATAATAATTGATAACCTTCCATTCTGGGCTGAACTAAGTAGTACACCAAGTTCTAGGATATCTCTAATTCCAGAATGGGAAGATAAAGTTAAAGCAATCATTCAAGAGTCAATGAATGAAAAAGTAACAAGTTTCGCAGGAGTTCCCTCTTGGATGCTTTCATTACTTCAACAAGTAATTGAGAAAACAGGAAAAGATAATATTCTTGAGATATGGCAAAATGCAGAAGTTTATTTTCATGGTGGAGTAAGTTTTGAACCATATAGAAACTTATACAGTAAATTATTTCCATCAAAAGATTTCAAATATTTTGAGATTTTTAATGCTTCCGAAGGATTTTTTGCTATTCAAGATCAAAATAGTTCCTCTGAATTGTTGTTAATGCTTGATTATGGGATTTTCTATGAGTTTATTCCCTTAAATGAATCAGAAAATAAAATTATAACACTTGCAGATGTAAAACTTAATGTAAATTACGAGATGGTTATAACAACCAATTCTGGTTTATGGAGGTATAAAATTGGTGACACACTTAAATTTACATGCTTAAATCCGTTTAGAGTCAAAGTAACGGGCAGAACAAAACATTTTATAAATGTATTTGGTGAAGAGTTAGTTGTTGAAAATGCCGAAATGGCGTTATCAAAAACAACAGAGCTAACTAAATCTGAAATAACAAATTATACTGTTGGTCCAATATTTATGGGTAATAAAAACAAAGGATCTCATGAATGGATAATTGAATTTTCAAAAGAGCCAGATGACCTAGGTAAATTTATTGAAATACTAGATTTAAGCTTACAAAATCTAAATTCTGATTATGAAGCTAAAAGGTATAAGAACTCAACATTAGAATTACCAAAAATTATAAAAGGCAGAAAAAATCTTTTCTATGATTGGTTGAGATCCAGAAATAAACTTGGGGGACAAAATAAAATTCCAAGACTCTCAAATTCTAGAGAATATGTTGAAGAACTCTTGAAAATTAATTAAGAGACAGCTTTTAGATGAGATATGTCTAAATTTTGAAGTTTCTGATCGGCATAAACTTTAGTAATCTTTAACTCTTTAATGTTAGAGCTAGGCAAGTTAAACATTGCATCATTTAATATTGACTCACAAAGAGTTCTTAGACCTCGTGCTCCTATTTTGAATTCAAATGCCTTTTCGACAATATAGTCAATAGCACTAGGTGTTATGGTAAATTCAATATCATCCATTTCAAAAAGTCTAGTATATTGTTTAACAAGAGCATTTTTGGGCAATGTCATAATATCTCTTAATGCATCCTTTGATAAGGGATTTAAATGGCACATAACAGGTAACCTACCAATTATCTCTGGAATTAGACCATATGATCTAATATCGTGAGGGTTAACAAATCTTAAAACATTTTCTTCATCATCATTTAAAACTTTTTCATCAGACGATTTATAGCCAATCGATTGTAAATTAAGTCTGGTCTTTATTATTTTATCTATTCCATCAAAAGCACCTCCAGCTATAAATAAAATATTTGAAGTATTTAATTCAATAAATTTTTGATCTGGATGTTTCCTCCCACCTTTTGGAGGAACATTAACAGTTGTACCTTCTAACAATTTGAGCATAGCCTGTTGAACCCCTTCACCTGAAACATCTCTAGTAATTGAGGGATTATCACTTTTTCTTGCAATTTTGTCAATTTCATCAATGAATACTATGCCATTTTCTGCCTTTTCTAAATTAAACTCAGCTGCTTGAAGTAGTTTACTTAATATACTTTCAACATCTTCTCCAACATACCCCGCTTCTGTCAAAACAGTTGCATCAACAATTGCAATTGGAACATTTAAAAACTTAGAAATTGTTTGTGCTAATAGTGTTTTACCGGTTCCAGTAGGACCCACCAATAGAAGATTACTTTTTTGAATTTCAACAGAATCAGAAAGTTGTTTTTGATTTATTCTTTTGTAATGGTTATAGACAGCTACAGCTAATGTCTTTTTTGCTTGCTCCTGACCAATTACATGCAGGTCAAGAAAGTTTTTAATTTCTACAGGAGGTTTGAGATCAACTGTAAAGTCATTTGATTCTTTAACAGTCTGATCATCCTTGACAATCATGTCTGCCTGAGAGATACATATATCGCATATGTGTGCATCTAAACCGGCAATAAGAAGTTTTGTTTGAGATTTTGCCCTTCCACAAAAGGAACATAGAATTTCTTCTTCACTCATATTTATTTGTTTAAAACTTCATCAACCATTCCATACTTGTGAGCTTCGTCAGCTTTCATCCAATAATCCCTATCACTATCAACATTAACTTTTTTGAAAGTTTGACCAGTATGTTTTGAAATTATTTTATAGAGCTCATCTTTCAACTTTAGTATTTCTCGCGCAGTTATTTCAATATCGGCAGCTTGACCGGAAACACCACCTAAGGGTTGATGTATCATAACTCTTGAATGTTTTAAGGCAGATCTTTTACCTTTTTTTCCTGCACATAAAAGAACAGCAGACATCGAAGCAGCACATCCGGTACAAATTGTTGCTACATCAGGTTTTATGTATTGCATAGTATCGTATATACCAAGGCCTGCGTAGACACTTCCCCCTGGGGAGTTAATATACATTTGTATATCTCTTGATGAATCTGTACTTTGTAAGAAAAGTAATTGAGCCTGAATAACATTTGCAACACTATCATTTATTGCAGTACCCAAAAACATTATTCTATCCATCATAAGCCTTGAAAAAACATCCATCTGAGCAACATTTAGTTGTCTTTCCTCAATAATATAGGGAGTCATGCTGCTTACAATTTTTTCATAATAAGTAGAACTTACTCCATGATGTTTGGTAGCATAATCTTTAAACTCTTTTGAATAATCCATCTTTAAAATTTTAATTCAAAATTAATCAAATACAAGTCTAAATAAAATATATAATATAATTATTTATTTATAGTCAAAAATGATAATCAAATAGTATCATATAATTTGTTAAATTTGCTTCCTGAAATTAGTAACCTAGGTCGAGTACCTAAAATATTAAAGTTATGGCAGTAAAAATTAGACTTCAAAGACATGGAAAAAAAGGAAAACCATTTTATTGGATTGTTGCAGCAGATGCAAGATCTAAAAGAGATGGTAAATATTTGGAAAAAATTGGAACCTATGATCCAAATCAAAAGCCAGCTGCAATTGAACTGAATATAGATTCAGCTCTAAGTTGGTTAGAGAAAGGAGCTCAGCCAACAAATACTGCAAAGGCTATACTTTCATACACTGGAGTTTTATTGAAAAGGCACTTAAATGGAGGTGTAAAGAAAGGTGCTTTAACTGAAGCTGAAGCAAAAAAGAGATTTGAAGCTTGGATAAAAGATAAAAGCGCTAAAATCGAGAAAAAAATTGAAGATGCTAATTCAGCACTTGAGTCAAATAAAAAAGAGGCAAGGGAAAGAGAAGAACAGTACAGAAAGAAAAAGTTAGAAGAAGCTAAAGCTAAAGAAGAGACCCCTGTAGATGAAGAGACTGCTGATGAAGCTCCTGCTGATGAAGCTCCTGCTGATGAAGCTCCTGCTGATGAAGCTCCTGCTGATGAAGCTCCTGCTGAAGAGACCCCTGCTGATGAGACCCCTGCTGAAGAGACCCCTGCTGAAGAGACCCCTGCTGAAGAGACCCCTGCTGATGAGACCCCTGCTGATGAGACCCCTGCTGAAGAGACCCCTGCTGAAGAGACCCCTGCT
>CAJPUS010000086.1 GCA_905380995.1 uncultured Flavobacteriaceae bacterium | reverse complement strand
TATAATAAACTCTCATTTCATAAATATCATGGTCTATTGAATCTATAGACTTCTCAATATCTCCACTACAAGAAACTAAAATATATGCAATTGAAAAAAACAGTTTTATCCTTTTCATTTACTATTGACTTAATTCAAATTCTTTCATTGTATCAACTAAAACACTTAAACTTTCCAGTGAAAGGGCATTGTAAATTGAGGCTCTATATCCTCCAACTGATCTATGTCCATTTATTCCAGATATATTATTATTTGAACATATTTCATCAAATAATTTACTGTCAAAACCTTCGTTTATATTGAATGTAGCATTCATTTGGCTTCTATCGGAAACCTCAGAAAATCCAGAAAAACATTTGTTTCTATCAATTTCTCTATATATTAAATCAGACTTAATTTTATTTTTCTCACTAATACTATCTAAACCTTCTTGTTTTATAAGTCTTAGGTTTAATAGAATACAGTATATTGGAAACACAGGTGGAGTATTAAATGAACTGTCTTTTTCAATATGAACCTTGTAGCTCAGCATCGATGGAACATTTCTTTGAACTTTATCTAATAATTCTTTATTAATCATTACCATCGTTGCACCTGCAGGACCTAAATTTTTTTGCGCTCCAGCATAAATTAGATCAAAACTAGAAAAATCTATTTTTCTAGAAAAAATATCTGAGCTCATATCGGCTATCAAGGGACAATTAGATAATGGAAATGAATGAAATTGTGTTCCAAAAATAGTGTTATTTGAAGTTAAATGTAAATAATCATAATCTTCATCAATACTTAAATTTTTGGGTATGTAATTAAAATTTTTATCAGATGATGAACCAATTTCAGTAACATTTCCAAATAATTTAGCCTCTTTAATTGCTTTAGTAGACCAAATACCTGTATTGATGTAAGCAGCATTTTTATTTAAGAAATTATATGCAGTCATCAAGAATTGCATACTTGATCCACCTTGAAGAAAAAGACAGGAATATTTATTTATGTCAAGATCTGAAATTTCTAGTGCTAGAGATCTTGCCTCCTCAAGAACATCCATGAATTCTTTACTCCTATGAGATATCTCGAGAATTGACAAACCTGTGCAGTTGAAATTACTTATTGCAGAGGATGATTGTTCGAAAACCTTATCTGGAAGAATGGAGGGACCAGCACTGAAATTATGTACTTTCTTTTTCATAAATATTAGCAAATATCTAAACTTACCAATAAAATTCAATTAATGTAATTTTAAAATATGTAAAAATTGTTAACAAAGATTAAACAATACATGTTATTTTTACAAAAATATTATGGCAATAATAATTACAGACGAATGCATAAATTGTGGAGCTTGTGAACCTGAGTGTCCAAATAATGCTATATATGAAGGTCAAGAGAAGTGGAATTACAGTAAAGGAACAAAACTTAAGGGTGATGTTGTTTTACCAAATGGTAATAAAGTAAACTCTGATCTTGAAAATAATCCTATCTCTGATGAATTCTTTTTTATTGTACCAGATAAATGTACTGAGTGTATGGGGTTTCATGAGGAGCCTCAATGTGCAGCGGTATGTCCAGTTGATTGTTGTGTTCCTGATGATGACAATGTTGAGACAGAAAATGAGCTTTTGTCAAAGCAAAAATTTATGCATGATTAATAAATGAAAGTAGGTATAGTAGGGTTACCAAATGTTGGTAAATCAACTCTTTTTAATTGCATCTCTAAAAGCAAGGCTCAGAGTGAAAATTATCCTTTTTGTACTATTGATCCAAATGTTAGTATAGTAAATGTTCCTGATTTAAGACTTGATAAGTTAAGTTCACTAATTAATCCACAAAAAATAATACCTACAACTTTAAAAATTGTTGATATTGCTGGACTTGTTAAAGGAGCAAGTAAAGGAGAGGGTTTAGGGAACAAATTTCTATCAAACATTAGAGAGACAGATGCAATTATTCATGTTTTAAGATGTTTTGATAATCCAAATATAATTCATGTGGATGGCAAAATAAACCCATTATCAGATAAAGAAGTAGTTGAGTATGAATTAGTTCTCAAGGATATTGAAATTATTGAAAAAAGATTAGAAAAATTAAAAAAAACTCTTAGATCTGGAAGTAGTGAAATCAAAAAAGAGATAGAGGTTCTTGAAAAAGTATTACTTCAGCTTGAGAATATGAGTGTTGACAGAAAAAAATACTCTGATGATCAATTTGAAGATTATATAAAGCCACTTGAATTAATATCTTTTAAACCTATACTTTATGTATGTAATGTAGGCGAGAGGGATCTTTCATCAGGTAATATTTATGTTGATGATCTTAAAAATGTAGTGGAAAATAAAGACTCAGAAATTATAGTTATTTCAGCTAAAATAGAGTCTGAGATAAATGAATTAGAATCATTTGAGGAAAAAAAAATATTTTTAGATGACTTAGGTCTTGAAGAATCAGGTTCAAACAAATTAATTAGATCATCATACAATTTGTTAAATCTTCACAGTTATTTCACTGCTGGAAAAAAGGAAGTTAGGGGTTGGACAATTAATATAGGTGATTCTGCATATGATGCTGCTGGGCAAATACACACTGATTTTCAAAAAGGCTTCATTTGCGCTGAAGTAATAAGTTATTATGACTATGTTCAATATGGATCCGAATTAAAAGTTAAAGAAGCAGGAAAAATGAGAATTGAAGGAAAAGATTATATTGTCTCTGATGGTGACATAATGCGCTTTAGGTTTAACATTTAGTATATTTATAAAAATGACTAGTACATCCAATTATACCGAAGAAAATATTAAATCTCTAGATTGGAGAGAGCATATTAGATTAAGACCCGGTATGTATATTGGTAAATCTGGAGACGGATCTTCTCCAGATGATGGTATTTATGTACTCCTTAAAGAAGTAATTGACAATTGTGTAGATGAATTTGTTATGGGAGAAGGAAAAATTATTGATGTAGTTATTAATGATGATTTTGTATCAGTAAGAGATTATGGAAGGGGAATACCAATTGGAAAAGTTGTTGATGTTGTTTCAAAGATGAATACTGGTGGGAAATATGATACAAGAGCGTTTAAAAAGTCTGTAGGTCTTAATGGTGTCGGGACAAAAGCAGTAAATGCATTATCCTCATCATTTATCGTTTCATCAACTAGAGATGGAAAAACAAAGTCAGCTAAATTTAAACTTGGGGTTCTTTCTGATGAAAAGCTAAATACTACAGATGATAGAAATGGTACTTATGTTGAATTTAAACCTGATCAATCAATTTTTAAAAACTGTAAATATAGAATTGAGTATGTAGAAAAAATGATTAAGTTCTATGTATATCTTAATCCAGGCTTAACGATTAAATTAAACGGAAATAAGTTTAAATCTGAATATGGACTAAAAGATTTAATAGAAGATCAGTCTAACGTTCAGGATTTTCTATATCCTATAATACATCTTAAAGGAGATGATATTGAAATAGCTATCACTCATTCTAGAACTCAATATAGTGAAGAGTACTATTCTTTTGTAAATGGTCAATATACTGTTCAGGGAGGTACCCATCAATCAGCATTTAGAGAAGCATTTGTTAAAACAATCAGAGAATTCTTCGGTAAAAATTATGAAACCTCAGATATAAGAAAATCGATTATCTCGGCAATAAGTATTAAAGTTATGGAACCTGTTTTTGAGTCTCAAACCAAGACAAAGTTAGGCTCAACCGAAATGGAGAAGGGGATGAAATCAGTTAGAGTTTTCATAAATGACTTCATAAAAAAAGAACTAGACAATTATCTTCATAAAAACTCAGAGGTTGCTAAATCTATTCAAAATAAAATTGTTCAAGCTGAAAGAGAGAGAAAAGAATTATCTGGAATAAGAAAATTAGCTAGAGAAAGAGCAAAAAAAGCAAGCTTACATAATAAAAAACTTAGAGACTGCAGAGTTCACTTAAATGAATTAAAAAAAGATAAACGACTAGACTCAACAATCTTTATTACTGAGGGTGACTCTGCTAGTGGATCTATAACAAAGTCAAGAGATGTTAATACTCAAGCTGTATTCAGCTTGAGAGGAAAACCTCTAAATTCTTTTGGAATGACTAAAAAAATAGTTTATGAAAATGAAGAATTTAATTTACTTCAAGCTGCATTAAATATAGAAAACAGCATGGATGACTTAAGATATAATAATATTGTGATTGCAACAGATGCTGATGTTGACGGTATGCATATAAGACTGCTTATTATAACTTTTTTCCTTCAATTCTTCCCTGAGTTAATTAAAAATGGACATTTATACATTTTACAAACTCCTATTTTTAGAGTTAGAAACAAAGAAAAAACATACTATTGTTATAGTGAATCTGAAAAAAATGATATAATGAATAAATCAAAAGGTAAGTTTGAAATTACTAGATTTAAAGGTTTAGGGGAAATTTCTCCTGATGAATTTAAAAACTTTATTGGTGATGACATTAAATTAGATCCTGTTATTATAGATAAATCTACAACAGTTGAAGAATTATTAACATTTTACATGGGTAAGAACACACCAGATAGACAACAATTTATTATTGATAACCTTAAGGTTGAACTTGATCTCTTAAATGATAATCTAAATGATTGAAAATGATGAAAACATAAATATTGAACTGTCCAATACTTCCACAAAAGTTGGTGGTATGTACAAAGAATGGTTTTTAGATTACGCCTCATATGTAATTCTTGAAAGAGCTGTACCTGATTTAATGGATGGATTAAAACCAGTACAAAGAAGAATTCTTCATTCAATGTATGATTTAGAGGATGGTAGGTACAATAAGGTTGCTAATGTAGTAGGTCATACCATGCAATATCATCCTCATGGTGATGCAAGTATATCTGACGCAATGGTTCAAATAGGTCAAAAAGAGTTGCTAATTGATATGCAGGGAAATTGGGGAAATATTTACACTGGAGATAAAGCCGCTGCTTCTAGATACATTGAGGCAAGATTATCAAAATTTGCCTTGGAGGTTGTGTTTAATCCAAAGACTACAAACTGGCAACTATCATACGATGGTCGTAAAAAAGAACCAATCCATTTACCGGTAAAATTCCCTCTGTTACTTGCTCAAGGGGCTGAAGGTATAGCTGTAGGGTTATCAACAAAAATATTACCTCATAATTTTAATGAATTAATTGATGGAAGTATAAAATATCTTAAGGGAAGAAGCTTTAAGCTTTTTCCAGACTTTCAAACTGGTGGAAGCATTGATGTTAAAAATTATAATGATGGAAATAGAGGAGGAAGAGTTAAAGTGAGAGCTAAAGTGGAGAGATATGAGAAAAATGTGATTATTATTAAAGAAATACCTTATAGCACTACAACAGCATCTTTAATAGAATCTATTATAAAAGCATCTGAGAAAGGAAAATTAAAAATTAAAAAAATTGAGGATAATACGTCCTCTGAAGTAGAAGTTCTAGTTTATCTACCTTCTGGATCTTCAATACAGAAAAGTATAGATTCCATGTATGCATTTACACAATGTGAAGTTTCTATATCACCATTATGTTGCATTATTTCGCAAAATAAACCAATGTTTCTAGGTGTGAGAGAAATACTCAAAATTTCAACTGAAAATACAAAAGATCTATTAAAAAGCGAGCTAGATATCCATCTTAATGAACTTGAGAATCAATGGCATACTATTTCACTTGAAAGAATATTTATTGAAAATAGAATATATAGAGATATTGAGGAAAAGACTACTTGGGACGATGTTATTTCAACAATTGAGAATGGACTTAAACCATTTATAAATAAATTACAAAGAGAGATAACAATCGATGATATAAAGAAACTTACTGAAATTCCAATTAGGAAGATATCTAAGTTTGATCTTGATAAGGTTAAAGAAAAGTTAGCTAATATAGAGATTAACATAGAAGAGGTAAAAAATAATCTCAAACACTTAGTAGATTACACAATTCAATATTTTACTCATTTAAAAAAACATTATGGTAAAGAGAAAAAGAGAAGGACTCTTATTGAGGAATTTGATAATCTAGACAAAAAGAAAATATCTATAAAGAATAAAAAGCTATATGTAAATAGAGAAGAAGGCTTTGTTGGTACTTCAATGAAAAAAGATGAGCTAGTTTGTGAATGTTCTGATCTAGACGATATAATAATTTTCACTGAGGAAGGGATTATGAAAGTAATCAAAGTTGATTCAAAGGTTTTTGTTGGCAAAAATATTAAGCATATTTCATTATTTAATGCAGATAGTAAAAATAAAATTTATAATCTGATATATAGAGATGGGAAAAAAGGGACATCTTTCATGAAAAGATTTAAAATTTCAGGAGTTATAAGGGACAAAAAATATATTCTAACACAAGGAAAAGACTTATCAAAGATTCTTTACTTCAGTGTAAATAATATAAATGAAGCTGATCTAGTAACAGTTTATCTAAGAAAGAAAGCGTCAATAAGAAAAGATAAATTTGAACAAGACTTTGGAAATTTAATTATAAAGGGCAGGGATTCAAAAGGTAATATTGTGACTAAAGACACTATAAGAAAGGTTTCATATAAGTCAAGAGCCTCAGTATCTATAAAAAATAAAGAAATTGACAACATCGAGGTTAAAGATGAACAACAAGTATCTAACGAAAACGATAAAAGCCAGACTAAATTTAACTTTTAAAGAGCTATTAAAAATAGTATTAGTAACAGCATTGATAATCTACAGATTTGAAATTCTTCTAACAGTTCCTCTACTTATCTTTTGTGGATCATTAACTTGAGAAAATTCAAAATCATAACTATCACCATAAGTTCTTAACATCTTTATTCTTACAGGGCGTCTCTCTTGATTTGTTCTAGGGTTTAATTTAGTTAATAGAAACTCACAATTATTTACCCACTTAATGGATGATGAATCTTTAATCCCGTTGAAAAATTCAATCTCAAAATCATTAGTTCTAGTAAAAGTTGACGATACAAGAGAATCATTAACTAATGACGAGAACTCAAATACACCAGTTTTAAAATCAATACAATTTCTTTCAACTTTGTAACAGGACACAAATAAAAATGCAATAATTAATATTTTTCTCATCTAAAGTTTATCAATTTTTTCAAATTTATTGTTTTCGTAGATAATAATAATAGATTTTACTTTATTATTAGACTCTTTAACAGAGTCTTTGGTATAATCTAACTTTTCATATGAAAAAAGATCATTAGAGTGCTTTATTTGATCTTTTTTGGCTTCAAAAACTCCAAATATTATATAATCCGTAGTGATTTCTTCAAAATTTTCAGAAATCTTGGTTATTAAATCTAAACTTGGTTTATTCCTTTCAGATAGTAGGTGAGATATTGATGATTTAGGAACTCCGATTTTTTCTGCAAATTCTGAGTTAGTTAAATTACTATCCTTTATAATTTTTTTGACCCTATGTAAAACTGTTTCTTTATTCATCTTATACTTATATTATATATTATAACTAGCTGATTTACAGCATTTATATTTATTTTTATTTACAATTGTAAACTTAAAAAACAATTGTGAATTATACTACAGAATTAATAATAAAATATATTTGACGATTTTTTTATTGAATAAAATTCAATGAAATCTATAAAAATTTGAAAAAAAATTAATAATTTAGCTTAAAGACCAAATAAAATGCAAAAATTAGACGACGTAGACAGAAAAATTCTTGATATTTTAATAGATAATACAAGAACCCCTTTTACTGATATTGCAAAAAGATTACTTATTTCACCTGGCACAGTTCATGTTAGAGTTAAAAAGATGGAAGATTTAGGTATAATAAAAGGTTCATCATTAACACTTGACTATAAAATGTTAGGATATAACTTTATTGCATACGTTGGAGTTCTTATAGATAGG
>CAJPUS010000085.1 GCA_905380995.1 uncultured Flavobacteriaceae bacterium | reverse complement strand
GTAAGGCCGGTTTGACGATTTAGTAGTTTCACAAGAATTCTACCTTGAGATCTTGACAGTTTTTTTAACTCATCAGAAAATTCATTATATACAAATTTTTCAAGTTTTTTTAGATAAAGCCTTTTCTGCCTTCTTGACTTAATTGAATCAACTCTTGAATCAATTCTATTCATTCTTTCTGAAGCAAGTTTAGCATACGGATATACCTTTTTGACTCTATATCTCAGTATTACATACCTTTTAATTTCATCATCATTATAAAATTTTAAAGGCTGAAAGACTGTTACCTCATCTAACATAAAAGTATTTGAAGGAATTGAATCACCTGGGAATAAGAAATCTAGCTCCTCAATATCTTCTTGACAACTCAAATTATTTGATAAAAAAATAAGTAATAGAAATAAATAATATTTCATATAACAAATTTAACAAGATGTTTAGTAATAATTGTTAATTTTATTTTTTTTAAATTATGAAAATACTAAACGCAAAATCATTAAAGTTTCTTGAAGAATATCTAAATAACGCAGCACCAACTGGTTATGAATCTAATGGTCAAAAAATTTGGATGAAATACCTAAAACCATATGTTGATGAATTTATAACTGATAATTACGGAACTGCTGTTGGAGTAATAAACCCTGATAAAAAATTTAAAGTTGTTATAGAGGGTCATTCTGACGAAATCTCTTGGTATGTTAATTATATTACTGATAATGGACTCATATATGTCATAAGAAATGGAGGTAGTGATCATCAAATAGCACCATCAAAATGGGTAAATATTCACACCAAAAAAGGAATAGTAAAAGGAGTATTTGGTTGGCCTGCGATTCATGTTAGAGATCATGCAAAAGAGGCACCTCCAAAAATTGACAATATTTTTATTGATATTGGTGCAAAGGATAAAAAGGAAGTTGAAAAAATGGGAGTTCATGTTGGTTGTGTTATAACTTATCCAGATTCTTTCCATGTTCTTAATAAAAATAAATTTGTTTGTAGAGCAATTGATAATAGAGCGGGTGGTTTTATGATTGCTGAAGTAACAAGGTTACTAAAGGAGAATAAAGACAAATTACCTTTTTGTTTGTATGTGACTAACTCTGTTCAAGAGGAAATTGGTTTAAGAGGAGCTGAAATGATTACTAATACATTGAAGCCTAATTTAGCAATAGTTACTGATGTTACTCATGATACTTCAACACCAATGATAGAAGCAAAGAAACAAGGTGATGCGAAAATAGGAAAAGGTCCGGTTATCACCTATGCTCCTGCTGTTCAAAATAATCTTAGAGAAAAAATTATAAGCATAGCTGAAAAGAATAAAATTCCATTCCAAAGACTTGCATCTTCAAGGTATACGGGAACTGATACAGATGCTTTTGCGTACAGTAATGGAGGTGTACCATCAGCATTAATTTCTCTACCCCTAAGATATATGCATACTACAGTAGAGATGGTTCAAAAAGAAGATGTTGAGAATGTTATCAAGTTAATTTATGAAACACTTAGGAATATAAAATCAAACGAGAGTTTTAGCTATTTTGACTAATCTATTTAATCTTCTTTACTCCCATATTAAATAAAGTAAATCCATATATATCTGCATATTGGTCAATAACTTTTGCTAATGGTGTTCCTGAACCATGACCTGCTTCTTTTTCTATTCGAATTAAAACTGGATTTTCCCCTACATGTTTATCCTGGAGATTAGCTGCAAACTTAAATGAATGAGCTGGTACAACTCGATCATCATGATCTCCAGTAGTGATCATTGTTGCTGGGTATTCTATATTTTGTTTAACATTATGAATAGGTGAATAAGCCAAAAGATATTTAAACATCTCTTCTGATTCTTCTGATGTACCATAGTCAAATGCCCAACCAGCTCCAGATGTAAATTTATGATATCTTAACATATCCAAAACTCCAACTGCGGGAAGTGCAACTTTAATTAAATCTGGCCTTTGTGTCATAACAGCACCGACTAATAACCCTCCATTTGAGCCACCTCTTAATGCTAAATAATCTGAAGATGTATAATTTGAAGAAATAAGATACTCAGCAGCTGCAATAAAATCATCAAAAACATTTTGCTTATTTAGTTTTGTTCCTGAATTATGCCATTCTTTTCCATATTCTCCTCCACCTCTAATATTTGGTACAGCATAAACACCACCTAATTCCATCCAGACAGCATTAGTAACACTAAAACCAGGAGTTCTGCTGATATTAAAACCTCCATAACCATATAGTATAGTTGGATTCTTACCGTCTAAAACTATGTCCTTTTTATGCGTAATAATCATAGGAACTTTTGTTCCATCCTTAGATTCGTAAAAAACTTGTTTTGATGTATATAAATCAACTTTGAATTCAATTTCAGGTTTCCAATAAATATTATATTCACCATTTGCAGGATTGAAAGAATATAAATTTCCAGGAGTGTAATAATTTGAAAATGAAAAATATAATTCTTCTTGGTCTCTTTCTCCATAGAAACCACTTGATGTTCCAATCCCGGGTAACTCAACTTTTCTAACTAAATCTCCAGAATAATTATATTGGTAAACTTGTGAAAATGCATCAACTAAATATCTAGCAAAAAAATATCCACTTCCTGAACTTACTGAAAAAACATTATCACTTTCAGGAATGACATCTTGCCAACTCTCTCTTTTTAGATTCTTTAAAGTAGTCTTCACTAATCTTTTATTTGGCGCATTATAATTCGTAAAAATGTAAAATGTATCATCTACATTATCAACCACATAATCATCAGTAGATGGATCATCACTTATTGTTTGTATTTTATTGGAATTTTTTCTTAGATCAAGCATGTATAGTTCATTTCCATCAGTTAGGTTAGAAGCAGAAATAAATAGGTAATTATTATCGTCAGAAACATTCCCAGAAACATATCTATACTTTTCTCTTTGATCGCCAAAGACAATTTTATCAGACTTCTGGTCTGTACCTAAATCATGGTAATAGAGTTTATGCCTATCTGTGTACTCTGAAAGCTCACTTCCCTCAGGTTTATCGTAAGATGAATAGTAAAAACCTTTATTTCCCCTCCAAGAAATTCCACTAAATTTGATATTTGTAAGAGTATCACCAATAATATTTTTTGTCTGAGTATCAATTATTATTGCTTTTCTCCAATCACTTCCACCCTCAGAGATTGTATATGATAGTAATTTACCATCTTCTGAAAAATAAAGGCCAGTAAGAGAAATTGTTCCATCTTTGGAAAACGTATTAGGGTCTAAAAAAACTTCTTCAGTTGAATTTAAATCACCTTTTTTTCTGTAAACTACATATTGGTTTTGAAGGCCATCATTTCTGTAATAATAAATATAATCTCCTCTTGTAAAAGGACTTGTCTGTTTCTCATAGTTCCAAATTGAGGTTAATTTATCTTTTAATTTATCCCTGTAGGGTATCGATTTTAAATAGTTAAAAGTTACTTCATTTTGACTGTTAACCCAATTTGAAGTTTCTAATGAAAGATCATCTTCAAGCCATCTATACGGATCTTCAATATCCGTTCCATAATAATTATCAATAACTATTTTTTTTTCTGTAATCGGATAGTTGATATCAATATATTGGGAGTTACACGAAATAAAAAATACAGCTAAGAATATTGGATTATTTTTCATAGTTACTACTTAATTCTTTATTTAAAAGTAAGT
>CAJPUS010000084.1 GCA_905380995.1 uncultured Flavobacteriaceae bacterium | reverse complement strand
CAGCAAACATGGAAAACAATAAGCTTTACTTGAATAAAGGTGAGCTTAAGTTTGATGATATAACTATAACTGCAGGTATTGAAGGTTCAAACAAGTGGTATACTGGATCAACAATGATTGATATAAATAATGATGGTTACCTTGATATATACGTATCTGTAGGTGGTTTAAATACATCTAGAGAAAATGAGCTTTACATTAATAATGGTGATAATACCTTTTCTGAAAGAGCTAATGAGTATGGGATAAATGATTTAGGAAATGGAGTTCAATCTACTTTCTTCGATTATGATAAAGATGGAGATTTAGACTTATATGTTGCAAACTATCCAATTACCCCTTTTGATGCTCCAACTAGCTATTATTATTACAAAATGAATAACACATTGGATGAGGAGACTGATAATTTATACAGAAATGATGGAGGTAATTTTACAAACGTAACAGATGAAGCCGGTATTAGAACCTACAGTTTGACCCTAAGTGCAACAATTGGAGATCTAAATAATGACTCTTATCCCGATATTTATATTTCTAATGATTTTAGTTCTCCAGATTTTATGTATCTAAATAATGGAGATGGAACTTTCACTGACGTAGTCAAGGAATCAACAAACCAGACATCCTTTTATGGTATGGGTGTTGATATTGCTGATTTTAATAATGATTCTAACCTTGATTATATCCAGGTAGATATGGATGCAAAAGATAATAGAAGGTCCAAGGCTAATATGGCAAGCATGGATCCTGATTTATTTTGGAGTACTGTAAATTATGGTTTTCATTATCAATATATGCACAATACTTTACAGTTGAATAGAGAAATAATCGATGAAAAGCCATTCTTTAGCAACATATCAAGGCTTTCGGGTATTTCTTCAACTGATTGGAGTTGGGGTCCTTTGCTAGTTGATCTTGATAATGACGGATGGAAGGACTTATTCGTGTCTAATGGAACTAGAAGAGAGATCAATAACAAAGATTATTTTAACGAAATTAGTTTAAGGCCTTTAGCAAATGATAGTCTTCTTCATTATGCAAGCAAAATACCATCTGAGGCAATTGCTAATTTTACTTTTAGAAATAATCAAGACTTAACCTTTACGGACGTATCTGAGAGTTGGGGTCTTGATGAAAAAAACTTTTCAAATGGAGCTGTATATGCAGACTTAGATAATGACGGTGATTTTGAAATAATAGTGAATAATATTGATCAAGAAGCTCAAATATATAACAATAATTCCAACAATAATTTTGTTAAAATTAAATTAATTGGTGACTCTAAAAACCCTAATGGTATTGGTAGTAGAGTTTTTGTTAAATCTGGAGAATTAAGTCAAATGCAGGAATTAACCCTTTCAAGAGGTTTTCAATCCTCTGTTTCACCAAATATAAACTTTGGGTTAGGTAAAAATGATAAAATTGATCAATTAAAAGTTATCTGGCCAAATGGACAAGAGGAAATAATTAAAAACATTAAAGTTAATACACTAGTTGAGTTTAATATTGAAAATTCTGTAAACTCTGATTTTAACTCAAATGAGATTGATACTTTTTTTGAGAATGTTAACCTTCTAGAATATAAACATGAGGAGAACGAATACAACGATTTTGTTAAAGAGGTTTTATTACCTCATGAAAATTCCAGGTTGGGTCCTGGGATTGCTACAGGTGATCTTGATGGTAACTCATTAGAAGACTTTGTAGTAGGTGGTGCTAATGGCCAGCCAACTGCATTTTTCTATCAAAATCCTGATGGAAGTTTTCAAAAAAAAGAGTATAGTTTTAGTGAAGAACACAGCAAATATGAGGATATGGACATGATCATTGAGGACTTTGATAATGACGGTGATTTAGATCTTTACATAGTTTCTGGTGGAAATGAGTTTGAGCCAGATACACCAATTTTGAAGGATAGGTTATATGTAAACTTAGGTCAAGGAGTGTTAAAATATAGTGATTCTTCATTACCAAATAATTATTCGAGTGGTATGAGGGTATCATCAGCTGACTATGACAACGATGGTGATTTAGATTTATTTGTAGGAGGAAGAGTTGTACCAGGGATGTATCCCGTTCCTGCAAAGAGCTATTTACTTATAAATCAATCCAATGATAAGGAAATAATTTTTACTAATGCTACTGACGAAGAATTTTCTAATAATGATTTAGGATTAATTACTTCTTCAGTTTGGGCTGATTATAATAATGATAATTGGATAGATTTAATAGTTGTTGGTGAATGGACACCAATTAAGTTTTTTAAGAATATTGATGGTAAGCTTATTGAAGATAAATCTTTAATTGATGAGGATTCTACTAGAGGATGGTGGTACGATATAACCGCTGAGGACTTTGATAAGGATGGTGACATTGATTTAGTTGTAGGTAACTTGGGTAATAACTATAAATACCAAGCAAATGAAGATGAAACTTTTGATATTTTCTATAATGATTTTGATGGAAATAATAGTGGTGATATTGTATTGAGTTATTATAATGATGGGGAACAATATCCATTAAGGGGAAGACAATGTTCGTCAGAACAAATCCCAGCCATTAAACTAAAGTTTGATGATTATGATGCCTTTTCCATAGCAACTTTAGAAGATGTATATACCGAACCTGCCTTAGAGAACTCTCTGCATTATTTTACTAAAACCTTTTCATCTGTTTATTTAGAAAATACTGGCAACTCATTTAATATGAGTAAGTTACCAGTTCTAGCTCAGTTATCATCTGTTAATAAAATTCTTAAAAAAGATATAGACAATGACGGTTTTGTTGATATAATTATTTCAGGAAACATGTTTAATTCGGAGGTTGAAACTCCGCGAAATGATGGAAGTGTTGGTGTTTATTTAAAGTTTGACCCTAATACTGGTTTTAATGCAATTCCTTCAAGACAAAGTGGTTTATTTTTAAATGGTGACGTTAAGGATATGGAGTTTATTAGTTTAAATAATAATGACTATATTATTTCATCAAAAAACAATGATTTAATTGAATTTACAAGGATTAAATAGTATCCTAATAAAAATAACTTATCTTTTTTGTTTAATATTCTTTTTATCATGTTCAAATAATGACATAGTAAAAGTAACCTACAAGATTAATGAATTTGGTAATAACGAATTAGATGTAACCTTTATTATTTACAATACATCTAGTATAAACATTGATTCACCATGGTCATTACATTGGAATCAGCAGTCTTCCATAGTTGATGAAAGTTCGTTGCCAGATAATGTTAAATATGATTATGTTGCAGGTCAATCATACAACATTCTAAATTTTGAAAAAAATTATATAATCTCTGGGGGATCAGATGCTTTTATTGATTTGAAACAAATGGGATTAGTTAAAAGAATTTCAGATCTTCCTGTTGGTGGTTTTATTGTATCAAACAATAAGACAATAAATGTTGAGTTTATTTACGATTGGAAAAATGCAGTTGGAATAAAAAAACTGGGTGCCCCAACAGCAAAAGATCGCTTTGATTTGTATGCTCAAAATAGTATTCTTGATAAGTCTGAACTTGAAATAATTACCCCAACACCAAGTGAGATAAAAATTTTAGATGGAGAGTCATCTCTCAAATTTGCATATGAAATTTTCGTTGATAAAAATCTAGATTTGGACATTAATACAGTAAAGTCTCTCTTTGATGAAAACTTTAATATAGAATTTAATAAAAATTTAAATTCCACAGATTCAGATATAATAGTAAAATACTCAGATAATTTTCAAAAAGAATCATACGAATTATCTATAGATAATAATAAAATATTAATAAATGCATCAGGTAGAGCAGGAGCTTTATATGGTCTGCAATCATTAAAACAAATTATGTTAACTTCTAAACTTGAAAAGACTATGCTTAAACATATTCTTATCAATGATTCACCAAGATTTTCTTACAGGGGTATGTTGTTAGATATTTCAAGAAATTTTTATGGTCCAGATAAGATTAAACAAATTTTAGATTATCTATCTTTTTTTAAAATAAATCACTTAGACTTTAGGTTAACTGATGATGAAGGATGGAGATTGGAAATTCCAGGTTTAGAGGAGTTGACAGAGGTAGGCTCAAAAAGAGCTTACTCAAAGGATGAATTTGAGAGTTTAATACCAATGTACGGTTCAGGTCCTGATACTAATTCTAGTGGTTCAGGGTATCTCTCTAAAGTTGA
>CAJPUS010000083.1 GCA_905380995.1 uncultured Flavobacteriaceae bacterium | reverse complement strand
CGAGGAGGCTAAGGGAACTGAAACATATGTTGATGTTGTTGAAGGTATGCAATTTGACAGAGGATATATTTCTCCATATTTTGTTACTGACTCAGAAAAAATGGAAGCTGATCTTGACACGCCTCAAATCTTGATAACAGATAAAAAAATATCAGTTATGAAGGATTTACTTCCAATATTAGAGCCAGTCGCTCAAACAGGTAAACCTCTTTTAATAATTGCAGAAGATATTGATGGTGAAGCCTTGGCAACACTTGTAGTGAATAAACTAAGAGGATCATTAAAGATAGCTGCAGTAAAAGCTCCAGGATTTGGAGATAGAAGAAAAGCAATGCTTGAAGACATAGCAATTCTAACTGGAGGTACAGTAATATCTGAAGAAAGAGGTTTTATACTTGAAAATACTACAATTGATATGCTTGGAACTGCTGAAAAGGTTACTATTGATAAAGATAATACTACAATAGTGAATGGTTCTGGGAGTAAGAATGATATTAAATCTAGGGTCAGTCAAATTAAAGCACAAATTGAAACCACCACTTCAGATTACGATAAGGAAAAGCTTCAAGAAAGGCTAGCTAAGCTTGCTGGTGGTGTTGCCGTTCTGTATGTTGGTGCCCCCTCTGAGGTAGAGATGAAAGAAAAAAAGGATAGAGTTGATGATGCACTTCATGCAACAAGAGCAGCAATAGAAGAAGGAATAGTTGCAGGTGGAGGTGTTGCTTTGCTGAGCACGAAGATTGATTTAGAAAAAGTAAAAGCGAGTAACTCCGATGAAAGTACAGGTATCCAAATTGTAAATAAAGCAATTGAAACTCCATTAAGAACAATCGTAGAGAATTCAGGAGGAGAGGGCTCTGTAGTAGTTTCAAAAGTTTTAGAGGGTACAAAGAATTATGGATATAATGCCAAAGAAGGCAAATATGTTGATATGCTGAAGGAAGGTATAATTGATCCAAAAAAGGTAGCAAGAGTAGCACTTGAAAATGCAGCATCTGTTGCGGGAATGATATTAACTACTGAATGTGCATGAGTTGATATAAAGGAAGACAATCCAGCACCTATGCCTCCAATGGGAGGTGGTGGTATGCCAGGCATGATGTAAACTTCCAAACTATAAAAAAACCTGCCTCTAAGCAGGTTTTTTTGTAAATTAGATTTTCTGCTATGAAGAAAATACAATCTGCTCTAATTTCAGTCTTCAATAAAGATAGAATTGAGAAAATTTGTTCATTACTGAACGAAAATAATATAAAAATTTTTTCAACTGGTGGGACGTATGATTTTATTTCAAATCTTGGTATTAAATTAGAGAAAGTAGAGGAATTAACTTCTTATCCCTCTATTCTCAGAGGAAGAGTAAAGACTCTTCACCCAAAAGTTTTTGGAGGTATATTAAAAACAAATTCTAGCTCAGATATTGAAGATTCAGAAAAGTATAATATTCCAGACATTGATCTTGTAATTGTTGACTTATATCCGTTTGAAGAAACTGTAAAAAACTCAAATGATCATAGTGAAATAATTGAAAAAATTGATATTGGCGGAGTATCTTTAATAAGAGCAGCTGCTAAAAATTATGAAAATACAGTATGTGTCTGTTCTTCCTCTCAGTATGAGGAGTTAGCTGATATCTTAATTAATAATTGTTCAACTGATGTTACTTTTAGAAAAAGACTTGCTATTCAAGCATTTAATAAGTGCTCGGAATATGACTCAAAAATATTTACATATTTGAATGAAAGTAGCAATGTTAAAGAATTAAGATATGGTGAAAACCCTCATCAAGAAGGAAGATTTATAGGTAATTTTGATGATTGCTTTGAACAAATTAATGGTAAAGAGATTTCATATAATAATTTATTAGATATTGATTCTTCAATTAATTTACTAAGAGATTTAGTCTCTGATAAATCTATTTTTCTAATACATAAGCATAACAACCCGTGTGGAGTTGCAATCAGAGACTCTTTATATGAAGCTTTTAATGATTCCTTGGCTTGTGATAGTGTATCTGCTTTTGGCGGAATTCTAACAACAAATAAAATTATTGATAAAAATACTGCTAATCAAATTAATAAATTATTCTTTGAGATATTAATAGCTCCTGATTTTGAAGATGAAGCATTAAAAGTTTTAACTGTAAAAAAAAATAGGATATTAATCAAACTAAAGAAGATTCCTGAGAGAAGCATTCAGAAACGAACTTGCTTAAATGGTGAGCTTGAACAAGATTTTGATAAAAAAACTGAAACTTTTGATGACTTAAAAGTTGTAACAGATATATCACCAAATAAAAATAATTTTGATGATATATTGTTAGCATTGATTATTGCAAAACATACAAAATCAAATTGTATTATAATCACAAAAAAACAACAATTAATTGGATCAGGAATGGGACAGGTGTCTAGGGTTGATGCATTAAACCAGGCAATACTTAAATCAAAGAAATTTGGATTTGATCTAGATGGAGCTAGTTTAGCAAGTGATGCATTTTTTCCATTTTCTGATTGTGTTGAAATTTCATTTAAAAATGGTATTAAATCTATTATCCAACCAGGAGGTTCTGTAAGGGATAAAGATTCTATAGAATTTTGCAATAACAACAAAATGTCAATGATGTTTACAGGAATAAGACATTTTAAACATTAGATTTCAGTTATTTAATTAACTTTGGTGATTAATATGGGATTTTTCACAGAAGAAATAGCTATTGATCTTGGAACTGCAAATACATTAATTATTCATAATGACAAAGTAGTGATTAATAGTCCGTCTATTGTTGCAATGGATCGTTCAACAAAAAAAATTATTGCAATTGGTGAAGAAGCAAAGTTTATGCAGGGAAAAACTCATGAAAATATAAAAACTATAAGACCATTAAAAGATGGAGTAATAGCTGATTTTAAAGCTTCAGAAAAAATGATCAGCGAGTTAATAAAAAGTATTCCTACTCTAAAGAAAAGATGGTTCTCCCCCTCACTAACAATGGTTATTTGTATACCTTCAGGTATAACCGAAGTTGAGATGAGAGCTGTTAAAGAATCTGCAGAAAGAGTAAATGGAAAAGAAGTATACTTGATACATGAACCAATGGCTGCGGCAATTGGTATTGGAATAGACATTGTAAAGCCTAAAGGTAATATGGTTGTTGATATTGGTGGAGGTACCACTGAGATTGCTGTAATTGCATTATCAGGAATTGTTTGTGAAAAATCTTTAAAAGTTGCAGGTGATGTCCTAACTAATGATATTGTCTATTATATGAGAACTAAACATAATCTATATGTAGGTGATAGAACTGCTGAAAAAATTAAAATTGAAGTTGGTTCAGTTACAGAAAGTTTAGACGAACCACCCGAGGACATGCATGTTCAAGGTAGAGATCTTTTATCTGGTAAGCCAAAAGAAAAAATTATCTCCCACATTGAAGTTGCAAAAGCAATAGATAAATCTGTGATAAGAATTGAAGATTCTATAATGGAGACATTATCTAAAACACCACCAGAACTAGCAGCAGATATATATAATACTGGAATATATTTAGCAGGTGGTGGTGCCTTACTAAGAGGTCTTGATGAAAGATTATCTAAAAAAACTGATTTGCCGGTATATATTGCTGAAGATCCTCTTCAAGCAGTTGTTAGAGGGACTGGAATAGCTCTTAAAAATATTGATAAATTTAAGTCAGTTCTAATTAAGTAAATAATTTAATGCAATCCATAATTAATTCCATAGTTAAAAATAGGAACTTAATTATATATCTAGTTCTTTCATTTATATCCTTTAACTTCCTATTTAACAACAGTTCATTGCACCACAATGAACTAGGAAAAATTTCTACATATTTATCTGCGACCTCATCAAAGTTTTTATCATCAATTAATTCATATTTTAATCTTAAAAAGGAAAATGAAAAGCTTATTAATGAAAATCTTCAATTGAAAAAGATTGAATCAAAGTATAGATTTACTGAAACTAATAAAGACAAATTAAAATCATTAAGTAGCGCAAAAGTAATTTTGAACTCAATAAATAAGAGCAAAAACATTATAATTATTGATAAAGGAAAATTAGATAGCATAAGCTTAGAGATGGGAGTAATCTCCTCAGATGGTGTAGTTGGTATAGTAAAAAATGTTACAAATAATTATGCTTCAATAATTTCATTATTAAATACAGATTTAAGATTAAATGCCATACTTAAAAACTCTTCAACAATTGGATCAGTATCATGGGATGGTTTAAATGCAAGAATTTTAAAATTAAATGATATACCTCTAAGCAGTTCACTAAAAGTTGGAGATACAGTTGTAACTGGGGGGATGTCTTTTTATTTTCCAAAAGGTGTTCCAATTGGTAAAATTATCAACTATGACAATAGTTCATTAGAAGGATATTATGAAATTGATATTGAGGTTTTTAATGATTTTTCTTCACTATCCAATCTATATATTTTAGGGAGAACTGACAATGATGAAATAAAAAGTTTACTAGATGAATAGAGAGCTACTTAGAAATATTTCATTCTATGCTATAATTTTAGCATTACAATTATTAATATTCAATCAATTCAAGTTGTTTGATTTAGTTACTCCATTTATTTACTTGATTATTTTCATACATTATAGAATATCATACGATAAAACTGCTCTATTATTAATAGGATTTTTAATTGGTTTTATTATTGACCTTTCAATGCAAACATATGGTTGTCATACTTTTTCAACAATAACAATATGTTATTTAAGAAGTAATATTGAAAAAAGTTCATTTGGAGTTAATGCTAATTTACCTTTAGCTATGATTAAAGGTACCCCTTTGTTAAGCAGGGTATCATTCTTCTTATCACTAATTATAATCCATTCTATTTTATATTACTTATTTATATTTTTTAATATTAGTCTTTTAAGCACAATTTTTTTATATGCTTTTGTTAATTCAATTGCTACCTTTATAATTGTTTGGATTATTTCAGGATTAATATCTAATAGGTAATGTTAAAAAAGTATTTAATAATATGGTTAACAATAATTGTTTCAATAGTATTTATTATTAGACTAGCTACTCTTCAACTATCAAGTGATTCTTATTTTAATTCAGATTTCGCTATACAAGAGTTGTCTGTTTATCCAGAAAGAGGCTTAATTTTTGATAGAAACGGAGATCTTCTTGTAGCCAATCAACCATCATATGAATTGATTATAATTCCTGAGAACACCTCTAAATTTGATACAATTTCTTTTGCAAAGTTAATTGATATGAGTCCAGATGATTTAAAAAAAGAGATAAAAATTTCTATTGCATATTCAAAAAAACTTCCATCAGTAATTAAATCACAAATATCCAAAGAAAAAAATGCTTTTCTTCAAGAAAAAATATGGCTATTTGAAGGATTCTATTTGAGGAAAAATTCTGTAAGAGACTACATTAAACCATTTGCAAGCAATGTTATAGGATACACAGGAGAAGTTGATAGAAATGATATTGCAAATAATTCTTATTATGAAAAAGGTGAAATGATAGGAAAACAGGGAATAGAAAAGTATTATGAAGATGAATTGAAAGGGGTCAAGGGTAAAAAATATTTTCAAAAAGACAGATTTAATAGGGTTATTGGGCCATTCAACAACTCTTTAAGTGATGAATCCCCATTAAAGGCGAAGAATATTACTCTAACAATAGATATAAATCTTCAAGAATATGCTGAGAGTCTTCTCCAAAATAAAAGAGGTGGCGTTGTTGCTATTGAACCATCAACTGGTGAAATTCTTACTTTAGTTAGCTCTCCTACATATAAATCAGAGGAATTTATAGGGCAAGAGCGTTCTAAAAATTATAATAAACTTTTAAATGATTCAATAAATAAACCATTATTTGATAGATCACTTCAAGCTCAGTATTCGCCAGGCTCTCCTATGAAAATATTAAATGCCTTAATTGGTCTTCAAGAAGGAGTAATTGATGAAACCACAAATTTTAAATGTAATTCTGGACATTTTTATGCAAGAAATGCTTTTATGGGATGTCATAATCCATATGGTACTGTGAGTAATTTAAGAAAAGGTATATATAATTCATGTAACACCTATTTTGCCAAAACATACAGTGGTATTATAGATAAATATGAAACACCAAGTGAAGGTCTGGACAATTGGGCTAATCACATTAAAAGTTTTGGTCTTGGAAATTATTTGGGTTATGATTTATCAATAGGGAAAAAGGGGTTTATTCCAGAATCAGATTATTATAATCGATTTTATGGTAATAATAGATGGGGATCATCAACAACAATCTCAAATTCTATTGGCCAAGGGGAAATCCTTATTACTCCTATTCAAATGGCAAACTTTGCAGTTGCAATTGCTAATAGAGGTTTTTATTTTAAACCCCATTTTGTAAAAAAAGTTGATAATAAATCTATAAATAATAGAAATAAAAATTATACTACTATTGATAAAGAGAACTTCGAAATTGTAATTGATGGAATGATAGATGTAGTTGATAAAGGTACTGCTAGAATTGCTAAGATTAATGGAATTAATGTTGCCGGTAAAACTGGAACCGTTGAAAATTTTATTTTAATTGAAAATGAAAAGAAACAATTAACTGATCACTCAACTTTTATAGCTTTTGCTCCTGCTGAAGATCCAAAGATTGTTGTCTCTGTTTTCATTGAAAATGGTTACTGGGGTAGCAGGTGGGCTGCACCAATTGCAAGCTTAATTATTGAGAAGTATTTAAAAGAGGATGTTGGAAGAAAGTGGCTTGAAAATAGGATGGTTAGTGGAAGTCTGATGGATGAATATGAGAAGCCTTATAAGTTTGAAAACTTTAGCATAAATGAATAGATTATTAAAATATGACTTAATATCATTCATTAGTTATACTCTTCTTGTTACTTTTGGAATTTTAAATATTTATTCTTCAAGTTATACTGAGTCATTTACATCAATTTTTGATTACACAACACTAGTAGGTAAACAATTAATTTTTCTGAGTGTAAGCTTGATTGCCGCTTTAATTATAATCTTTACAAAATATAAATTTTTTGACAATATTGCTCCAATACTATACATCATATCTTTAATCTTATTAATTAGTCTTTTCTTTTTTGGTGTTGAGAGAGGTGGAGCGAAATCCTGGTATATATTAGGTCCTGTAAGTTTTCAACCTACTGAATTTGCTAAGTTATGCACAACACTATTTTTAGCAAAATTTTTAAGTATTATTCAGACAGATCTTAATAAGTCAAGGGATATTATTATTGTTGGATCTATTATTTTTATTCCTGTTTTACTTATAACTCTTCAACCAGACCCAGGGTCAGCACTAGTTTTTTTGGCATTTATTTTTCCCATTTTACGTGAAGGTTTAGACTTAAGGTTTTTCTATTTTGGATTAATAATTTTGTCAATACTAATTCTTACTCTAACTTTTAACTTTTTTATATCTAGTATAATACTTATAACGATATTTCTATTGATTATTTTGTATAAGCGAAGGAATAAAGCAAAGCTTAAATTTATTAGATATTTTTTATCATTGCTATTTCTAATTAGTATATCGTTCTCCACTAACTATTTATTTGAGAATATACTGGAACAAAGACATAGAGATAGAATTAATTTAATCCTAGGAAAAGAAATAGATAATAAAGGGATTGGTTATAATATAAACCAATCAAAAATAGCAATTAGCAAGGGGGGTTTATTTGGTTCTGGCTTCTTAGAGGGTACTCAAACAAAAGGCAACTTTGTTCCCAGACAACATACTGATTACATTTTCAGCACAATTGGAGAGGAATGGGGATTTTTAGGAACTTTTAGTACAATACTTTTGTTTTCAATACTAATTATAAGGATTACATCTAGAGCAGAGAAACAAGCAAATCATTTTAGAAGAATATATTGCCTTAGTTTTTCAAGTTTTCTTTTTATTCACTTTTTTATTA
>CAJPUS010000082.1 GCA_905380995.1 uncultured Flavobacteriaceae bacterium | reverse complement strand
TAATGAAAATAAATCTTTTTCCTTTAACAAATTAAATAAATCTATAGATGTTTCATGATGAAGTTTTTTTGAAGTTCTAGAATAATTATCAAACGAAATACCAAATTCGTGGAATGAAGATTTGATAATTTTATCATATTTATCGATCAACTCTTTTGGGCTTATCGATGCTTTTTTTGATGCTAAAGATATGGCAACACCATGCTCATCACTTCCACATATAAATGCAACATCATTTTTAGTCAGCCTCTTATATCTTGCATATATGTCTGCAGGTATATAAACACCTGCTAAATGTCCAATATGAATAGGTCCATTTGCATATGGTAAAGCAGCAGTAATTGTATAAGTTTCTTTGCTTTTTTTCATTAAAAAATATTAATAACTATTCAAATCCAATCCAAGATAAAATATTAAATTAGTAATTGAAACTATTCCTAAATGTTTTTAATTTTTGATACTGAAACTACAGGTTTACCGAAAAAATGGAGTGCTCCATTAACTGATTTTGATAATTGGCCTAGAGCAATTCAAGTTGCATGGCAAGTTCACGATTTGTCTGGAAAATGTATTTCAAATCAAAGTTATATTGTTTATCCTGATGGTTTTTCAATTCCATATGATTCGGAAAAAATTCATGGAATTTCAACGCAATTAGGAAAAAAAATTGGTGTTGAGATTAGTTTTGTTTTAGATAAATTTCAAGTTGACTTAGAAAAATCAAAATTTATATGTGGTCATAATTTAAACTTTGATGAAAAAATTTTAGGATCTGAATATCTAAGATTTAAGGGGAATAATCCCCTTCAAGACTTTCCAAAAATTGACACGTGTACTGAGGAAACTGCGAATATATGTATGTTACGAGGAGGAAGAGGCAGGAAGTTCAAGCTACCTACCCTTATGGAGTTATACATACATCTTTTTAATCAAAAATTTGAATCTGCTCACAATGCATCTGCTGATGTTGAGGCAACGGCATTATGTTTATTTAAACTATTAAAAGAAAATAAAATTCATGCTAGTTCTCTTTCAAATGAAAATGAAATTTTAGATAAATTAACTAATCTTGATCTTTCTACAGTAATTGTTCCGAACGTCATTCATATTAATTTATTTGAGGAATCTAGAAAATTAAAAGAAAATAAAAATCTTGAAAAGATTGAAAAATACGACAAGACTGAAATTGAAAAGCAAGAATTCAAATTTGGGCACCTCCATTCGTACACGCAATTTTCAATACTTCAATCAACATCAAAAATTTCAGATTTATTAAAACTATCGATTGAATTTTCACACGATGCAATTGCTATTACAGATAAATCTAATTTAATGGGTGCTTTTCATTTTATTAAAACTTTAAAAAACCACAATGAAAATCTAGAGGAAGGTCAAAAATATATTAAACCAATAATTGGTTGTGAATTAAACGTATGTGAAAATTACTTAGATAAATCTAATAGGGATAATGGTTATCAAATGATATTTATAGCAAAAAATAAAAATGGTTTTAGAAACTTATCAAAATTAAGTTCAATTGCAAATATTGACGGATTTTATTATTTACCTAGAATTGATAAAAAAATATTAAAAGAATACTCTAAAGATATTATTGTACTTTCTGGTGGGCTAAGTGGAGAGATTTCATCTAAGATTTTGAATCAAGGTGAAGAAAAAGCAGAGGAGTCATTAAATTGGTGGAAGGATACATTTGGATCAGATTTTTATTTGGAGATTCAAAGACATAATCAAGAGAATGAAGATTATATAATACCAATTATTAAAGAGTTTAGCTCTAAGTATGATATAAAGATAATTGCTACAAACAATACTTTTTACACAACAAAAACTGAGGCAAATGCTCATGATATATTATTGTGTGTCAGAGATGGTGAAAAGCAATCAGTACCAATTGGTAAAGGTAGAGGTTTTAGGTATGGATTACCAAACGAGGAATATTGGTACAAGTCAAAAGATGAAATGTTTGAATTATTTCATGATATACCAGAAAGTATATATAATATTTCAGAAATTATTGATAAAATTGAACCTTTTGAATTAGCTAGGGAGGTTCTACTACCAGACTTTAAAATTCCAAAACAATTTATTCAAAAAAACGATTTTGATAACCAGAAAGGTCAAAATCTTTATTTAAGGCATCTTACACTAGATGGTGTAAAATTAAAATATAAAGAAATTGATAGAGATTTGAAGGAAAGAATCGATTTTGAACTTGATGTAATAGCTAAAACAGGTTATCCAGGATATTTTTTAATTGTCCAGGATTTCATCAGAGCTGCAAGAGATATGGGGGTCTCTGTAGGACCTGGTCGAGGTTCAGCAGCTGGTTCCGTTGTTGCATATGCTCTTGGTATAACTGGTATTGATCCAATTAAGTATAATTTACTTTTTGAAAGGTTTTTAAATCCAGATAGAGTTAGCTTACCAGACATTGATATAGATTTCGATGATGAGGGAAGAAATAAAGTTATAGAATATGTTGTAAATAAATATGGTTCACAACAAGTTGCCCAAATAATAACTTATGGTAGGATGGCCGCTAAATCATCAATTAGAGACACAGGGAGAGTTCTTGATTTATCATTGTCTGAAGTTGACAGGATTTCCAAATTAATACCAAACATGAGACTTGGTGAGATTTTTTCAAAGAATGATATAGATTTAAAAACTGAACTTAGAACAGATGAATTTAGTAGAGTTAGCGAATTAAAAAAATTATACAATTCCAAAGATTTATCAGCTCAGACTATTAAACAAGCAACTCTATTAGAGGGATCACTTAGGAATACTGGAATTCATGCATGTGGAGTAATAATTACACCAAGTGATATTTCAGAATTTGTACCTATTACTAAAGCTAGAGATTCTGATTTTTATGTTACTCAATTTGATAACTCTGTTGTTGAGGATGCGGGTTTGTTAAAAATGGATTTCTTAGGTTTAAAGACATTAACTATTATAAAAGATACTGTTAAACTAATTAAATATAAGTATGATAAGCAGTTATATCCAGAAGAATTTCCATTGGATGATAAAAAGACATATGAGCTATTTCAAAAAGGAGAAACAGTGGGGATATTTCAATACGAATCACTGGGAATGCAAAAGTATTTAAAGGATTTAAAGCCATCTAATTTTAATGATTTGATAGCTATGAATGCTCTTTACAGACCTGGACCACTAGAGTATATTCCATCTTTTATATCAAGAAAAAATGGTTCTGAGCCAATTAAATACGATATTCCTGAGATGGAGGAATTTTTAAATGAGACTCACGGGATTACCGTATATCAGGAGCAAGTAATGTCCTTATCTCAAAAAATTTCTGGTTTCTCAAAAGGTGAAGCGGACCTATTAAGAAAAGCTATGGGGAAAAAAATATTTTCTTTAACTGAAAAATTGAAACCAAAATTTATGAAAGGTGGACAGGAAAATGGTCATAGTGCAGAAATACTTGAAAAAATATGGAAAGATTGGGAGGCTTTTGCATCTTATGCATTTAATAAATCACATTCTACATGTTATGCCTTAATTGGATATCAAACAGCATATTTGAAAGCAAATTATCCATCTGAGTATATGGCTGCTGTTCTGTCAAATAATATGAATGATATTAAACAAGTTACTTTCTTTATGGAAGAGTGTAAAAGAATGGGAGTTAGAGTTTTAGGGCCTGATATAAATGAATCATTTTATAAATTCAATGTAAATGAAAACAAAGCAATTAGATTTGGAATGGGAGCAATCAAAGGAGTAGGAAAGGGGGCGGTTGAAACAATTGTTCAAAATAGAAAAGAGGGCTTTTACAAAGATATTTATGATTTTGCTAAAAGAATTGATCTTAGATTAGCAAATAAAAAGACTTTTGAAAATCTAATATTAGCGGGTGGATTAGACTCATTTAAAAACAAAAGATCACAGTACTTCCATTTGGATAATGATGGTTTAACTTTTTTAGAAAAGGCAATTAAACATGGTGCAAAACATCAAGAAATAATAAATTCATCGCAGATAAGCATGTTTGAGGATGGTACAATTGATAGTAAATTAGATTTGACAATGCCAGATTGTGATGAGTGGATTAACCTTGAAAGATTAAAAAAAGAAAGAGAAGTTGTAGGTATCTATATATCTGCACATCCACTTGATGATTACATAAGGGAAATTAATAATTTTACTTCTACTGGTCTTTCATCTTTAAATAATTTAAATCTTTTGATTAACAAAGATTTATATGTTGGAGGAATTATAAATGAAGTAGAGCATTTACAAACAAAAACAGGAAATGGATTTGCTGTTTTTTCTTTTGAGGACTTTAATGATCAATACCAATTTAGAATTTTTGGAGAAGATTATCTTAAATACAAACACCTTCTCATTGAAAATAAGATATTAAGACTTAGAATTTCAATTAGAGAGGGATGGATTAACAAAGAAACTGGTAGAATAGGTGAACCAAGAATTCAATTTTTAAATATGGAATTATTAGATGGAATAATTGACTCAAGTTCAAAAAAAATTACTTTAAAAATAGATTCAAGTACATTAAACTTTGATGATATACAAAAATTAAAAAAAACATTATCTAAACACAAAGGTTCTAAGCCATTATATTTTGACATTCACGATCCAAAAAATGAATTTAAAATGAATATGATATCAGAACTTTTAAAAGTTTCAATTACAAAAGAACTTTTAATAAATCTAGAAAGAGATGAATTTTTATATA
>CAJPUS010000081.1 GCA_905380995.1 uncultured Flavobacteriaceae bacterium | reverse complement strand
TCAGATTTTGCATTTTCAATTGCATTAACAAGTTTATCAAAAGATGCCTCATGGATTACGGCAGTCATAAAATTTTTAAAATCCTCAGGGCTACCCATTTTAATTTTTGCAATTTCAGACTCCAATTTGCTAAAAATTTTATTTGATATTGATGATGGTACATAAACTCTTGATGCGGCTGAACACTTTTGGCCCTGAAATTCAAAAGCTCCTCTAATCACTGCAGTAACAAATTCATCTACATCCGCAGATTCATGGCCGATAATAAAATCTTTACCTCCAGTCTCACCTACAATTCTAGGATAAGAATTATAATTTTCAATATTACCACCTATTTTTTTCCATAAACCTTTAAAAACTGACGTAGACCCTGTAAAGTGAATACCTGCAAAATGTTTTGACTCAAGGATGGTATTAGTTATCATTTCGGGATCACCATAAACCGCGTTAATGACTCCATCTGGAAGTCCAGCTTTTCTAAACACATCTATAACTATCTTAGCTGAAAATATTTGGTGATCACTAGGTTTCCAAACAACAGTATTACCCATCATTGCTGCACTTCCTGGAAGATTCCCTGATATAGCAGTAAAATTAAAAGGAGTAACAGCATAAACAAATCCCTCAAGTGGTCTATATCCTAATCTATTCCATACACCTGAGTCAGATTTTGGTTGTTGACTGTATATGTGTTGCATGCTGTAAACATTAAAATTTAGAAAGTCAACTAATTCACATGCAGCATCAATCTCAGCTTGAAATATTGTTTTTGACTGAGCTAGCATAGTTGCTGCATTAATTCTATCCCTGTATGGGCCTGCTACAAGTTCAGCTGCTTTAAGAAATATTGCTGCTCTTTCTTCCCATCTCATTTCAGCCCATTTTTCTTTTGCATCCAAAGCAGATTTTATAGCCATCTCTACATGTTTTTTCTCTGCTAAATAATATTTGCCAAGAATATTTTTATGATCATGCGGTGGAGACATGTTTGATGTCTTTGAGCTTTTAACAAACTTTCCTCCAATCCACATTTTTATATCTGCAGAGGAATTCTTTAAACTCTTGTAAGTTGCAAGGACTGATTGTTTTTCAGGACTATTAGGTCTGTAATCTTTAATAGGTTCATTTGTTGGATTAGGTATATTAACTACAGAGTTATTCATATCATAATTTTTGATTATCTAAATTAATTTAAATTGATAATAATTTTAATAAAAATACTTTTTTTTCTTAATGTCTTATTAGTAAATTTGCGACTAAAATTACGATCTATTGATATCTAAAGAATTAAGCATTAAAAATGGTGCTACCCTAAATCTTAAAGGACTTGCAGTAACTGAACTTGATGTCCCAAAAATGAGCATAAATTATGCTCTAAATCCTGATGACTTTTTTGGGTTAATTCCTCGCATGCTTGTTAAAGAGGGTGAAAAAGTTTCAAAGGGTCAACCTATTTTTTACGATAAAAACAATGACTCTATTAGGATAGTATCTCCTGTAAGTGGAAAAATTTCAGAAATTACAAGAGGAGCCAAGAGAAAAATATTAAATATTATAATTAAACAAGAAGGTGATAGAAGTATCAATTTTAATATACCAAGTCTTTCAAATATAAGTAAGGATATGATTCTTCAACTTCTTGTAGAATCAGGATCACTAGCTTACATTAGGCAAAGGCCATATAATATAATAGCAAGACCAAGTAAACTTCCCAAATCTATTTTTGTGTCAACTCACTCTACTGCACCTTATGCAGCAGATTATGATTTTATTCTGAGAAAAAGAATGCATGAGTTCCAGATTGGAATTGATATAATGAGTAGATTGATAGGTAAGCCAATAAATCTCTCAATTTCTCACAGTTGTGAAATTGAAAATGCTAATCTTAAGAATGTTGAAATATATAAAATTAAAGGAGCACATCCATCTGGAAACGAAAGCTTTCAAATAAATAGAATTGATCCTCTCAATTCCGGAGAAATAGTATGGGTAATTAAACCAGAGGACCTAGCAAATATTGGATCTTTTTTTAAGACAGGAATTTTTAATCCTAAAAGAACTGTTGCTGTTTCAGGTGACTCTTTGAGATCACCTAAATACTATGATACCATTATAGGATCCTCTATTTCTTCTTTAGTAGACTCAAAAGAATTATCTAATATAGAAGATTATAGATTTATAAATGGTGATCCTCTCTCGGGATCTAAAGTTGAATATTCAGATTTTCTAGGATTTTATAATAATACTTTAAGCGTTATCAGGGAAGGCAATCAGTTTAGAATGTTAGGGTGGCTCCCTTTCATTCACAATAATATTCCGAGTTTTTCAAAAACTTCATTATCATGGTTGCTAAGGGGCGAAAAAAAAGTTAATACAAATTTAAATGGGGAGGAAAGAGCAATTGTTGTGACTGGAGAAATGGAAAAATATTTTCCTATGGATATATTTCCTATGCAATTAATTAAAGCTTGTATGAGAGGAGATATTGAAAAAATGGAATCTTTGGGGATTTATGAAGTTGTCCCAGAAGATTTTGGTTTAGTTGATTTTTCATGTACTTCAAAAATTGAAGCTCAAGAAATAGTTAAAAGTGGAATTGAAATAATGTTAAAAGAAGTAGGCTAATGGATTTTATTAGAAAACAAGTTGATGTACTAAAAAAGCCTTTCACAAGGGGAGGTAAATTAGAGAAGTTGTATCCGGCATTTAACGCATTTGAGACTATGCTTTTTGTCCCTAATCACACTACCTCAAAAGGTTCTCATATCCGTGATGGCGTTGATTTAAAAAGAACAATGATAACTGTAATAATAGCTCTTGTTCCTGCTCTTTTTTATGGTATGTATAATACAGGATATCAATATTTTATACAAACTAATATTGAATTTACTTTTTTTGATGCTGTACTGCACGGTGCTTATAAAATTTTCCCGATGATAGCTGTTTCCTATGCTGTTGGTTTAGCAATTGAATTTGCATTTGCAGTTTATAGAAATCACCCAGTTAATGAAGGGTATTTGGTTACAGGACTTCTTATACCAATGATAATGCCGATTGATATGCCTCTTTGGATGCTAGCAATATCTGTTGTGTTTGCAGTATTAATTGCAAAAGAAGCTTTTGGTGGAACTGGAATGAATATTCTTAATCCTGCTCTGACTGCTCGAGCTTTTGCGTTCTTTGCATACCCTACTTTCATGTCAGGTGATAAAGTATGGGTTTCTGAAGCAAGTAATGTTGATGGAATTTCTGGTGAAACTATTTTAGGAACTTTAGCTGCTAATGGAGAAGTTGCATATTCATCAGCTAGTATGTTTATGGGTTCAATACCTGGATCTGTTGCTGAGACTTCTGTTTTCTTTGTATTAATTGGAGCAATGATTTTAATCCTTACAGGTGTAGGTAGTTGGAGAATTATGTTAAGCGGAGTTATTGGAGCTTCCGTAGTTGGAATTTTATTCAATCTTTGGGGTGCTAACTCTTTAATGAGTTTTGAATGGTATAATCAGCTTTTAGTTGGAGGTTTTGCTTTTGGTATTGTTTTTATGGCAACTGATCCGGTTTCAGCTGCTCAAACTACAAAAGGAAAATGGATATATGGATTTTTGGTTGGAGTATTCTGTATACTTATTAGAGTATTTAATCCTGCCTATCCAGAAGGAGTAATGCTTGCAATTTTGCTAATGAATGTTTTTGCACCATTGATAGACCACTACGTAATAGAATCGAATATGATCATGAGAAAGAAAAGATGGCAAGCTCTTAAATTAGAAACTACATAATGAATAGAGAGTCAAATAAACATACATATATTTTTGCCGCTATTATGGTTATCTCTGTTGCATCAGTATTATCATTTACATCTGAATCGTTAAAGGATCTACAGAATTCAAATATAAAAAAAGAGAAGATGCAAAATATTCTATCTTCGGTTGGAATAAATGTTAGTAGAGATGAATCAGAATCATTATATGGTGATTATGTAAAAGAGGAACTCTCTTTGAGGTCTGATGGGTCAGTTGATGATCAAGTAAATGCTTTTAATATTAATCTTGCATTAGAAATAAAAAAAGATCAAGATGTTCAAAGATTTCCACTTTACATTACCAGTGTTCAAGATCAAAAGTTTTATGTTATCCCGCTTAGAGGAGCAGGTTTATGGGCAGAAATTTGGGGTTATATTGCACTAAAAGAGGATATCAATACAATCAAGGGAGTCTCTTTTGATCACAAATCAGAGACTGCAGGACTTGGAGCTGAAATAACTGAAGATTGGTTTATAGATAGTTTTACTGATGAAAAAATTAATGATAAAGAAGGAAATTTTGTTGGAGTATATCTAACAAAAACAAATAATGATCCTGGTAACTCTGACAAAATGGATAATGAAATTGATGCTATATCAGGTGCTACAATTACTGGTGATGGTGTATCTGACATGATTATAGAAAGAATAGAAAATTACTTACCATATTTTAACAGTCTAAATAATGAGTAAAGAAATAGAACCTTTATTTTCAAAAAAGAATAGAGCATTACTTACTGATCCATTAGATGATGATAACCCAATTACAGTTCAAGTTCTAGGTATATGTTCTGCTTTAGCCATTACTGTAAAGCTTGAGCCTGCAGTTGTTATGACACTTTCAGTAATTTTTGTAATGGCTGCTGGAAATGTTATTGTCTCTATTTTAAGAAATATTATACCAACAAGAATTAGAATTATTGTGCAGCTTTTAGTTGTAGCAACACTTGTTGCACTTGTTGATCAATTTTTAAAAGCATATGCTTACGATGTTAGTAAACAATTAGCAATTTTTATAGGACTAATAATTACTAATTGTATAATAATGGGAAGATTCGAAGCTTTTGCTCTTGGTAATGGTGTTTGGAAATCTTTTCTAGATGGAGTTGGAAATGCTGCCGGATATGGATGGATTTTAATTATAGTAGCATTTATAAGAGAATTATTTGGTTCTGGAGAACTCTGGGGAGTCCCTGTTATACCGCAGTTTGTATATGATTTAGGTTATGAGGATAATGGACTAATGCTCCTTTCACCTATGGCATTAATTGTAGTTGGTATTTACATATGGATACAGAGATATTATAACAGAAAACTAATAGAGAATGATTAAATGGAAGATCTAGTTAACTTGTTCGTTAAGAGTATATTTATAGAGAATATGGTATTTGCATATTTCCTAGGTATGTGTTCATATCTTGCAGTCTCAAAAACAGTAAAAACAGCTGATGGTTTAGGTAAAGCAGTAATATTTGTTTTGACAATTTCTGTTCCTATCAATTATTTAATTGACCAGTATTTGTTAGCTCCTGGAGCTCTAACATGGATTGGACCTCAATTTCAAGAAGTAAATTTATCTTTTTTAACATTCATTATGTTTATTGCTGTTATAGCATCAATGGTTCAATTAGTAGAAATGATTGTTGAAAAAGTATCTCCTACTTTATACGGAAGTTTAGGAATATTTCTTCCACTTATTGCTGTTAACTGTGCAATTCTTGGAGGTTCACTATTCATGCAACAAAAAGATTTTATTAATACTTTTGAGTCTGCTGTTTATGGTTTTGGTTCTGGAATTGGTTGGTATTTGGCAATAGTAGCAATAGCTGCAATTAGGGAAAAAATCACGTATTCTAGTATACCAGATCCATTAAGAGGTCTTGGAATAACTTTCATCATTACTGGTTTAATGGCTCTTGGTTTTATGAGTTTTATGGGTATTAAAATTTAAAATAATGGATATAAATGTAATTATTGCAAGCACAATTGGTCTTTTTATAATAACTCTTCTTTTAGTTACAATGCTACTAGTTGCAAAAGAGAATCTTTTACCATCAGGTCCAGTTAAACTTTTAATAAATGGTGAAAAAGATGTTGATGTTAGCTCGGGTGACACCTTATTAACTACTCTTGGAAATAATAAAATATTTCTTCCATCTGCATGTGGTGGGGGTGGAACTTGTGTTCAATGTAGATGCCAAGTATTAGAAGGAGGAGGTGAAATATTACCAACTGAAGAACCTCATTTCACTAGAAAAGAAATATCTGAGGGTTGGAGACTTGGATGTCAAGTTAAAGTAAAACAGGATATGAAAATCGAAATTCCAGAAGAAGTCTTTGGTATAAAAAAATGGAAAGCTAAGGTCAAAAGTAATTATAATGTTGCATCGTTTATCAAAGAGTTTGTTATTGAAATTCCTGAAGAAATGAATTATAAAGCTGGGGGATATATTCAAATTGAAATCCCAGAGTGTGATATTAATTATCAGGATATAGATATAACATCTCACCCTGAAGAACATCCAGATGATCCTCAAAAATTTAAACATGAATGGGATAACTTTAATCTCTGGCCCTTGAATATGAAAAATAATGAAACTATTGAAAGAGCATATTCAATGGCATCTTATCCAGCTGAAGGAAGGGAAATAATGTTAAACGTTAGAATTGCTACTCCACCCTGGGATAGTAAAAAAAATGATTGGATGTCTGTAAATCCTGGTATTGCTTCTTCGTATATTTTTTCAAAAAAACCGGGAGATACAGTTACAATTTCAGGACCCTATGGTGAATTCTTTATTAATGATTCAGATGCTGAAATGCTTTATGTTGGTGGGGGTGCTGGAATGGCACCAATGAGATCTCATTTATATGAACTATTTCGAACAATCAAGACAGGTAGAAAAGTTACTTTCTGGTATGGTGGTAGATCCAAAAGAGAGCTTTTCTACGTTGACCATTTTAGGGCTCTAGAAAAGGATTACACAAATTTTAAATTCTATATTGCTTTATCAGAACCTCTTGAAGAGGATAATTGGAAAGTTAAAGACTCCCTTGAGGGAGATGGTGATGGTTTTGTAGGATTTATTCATCAAGTAGTAATTGACAACTATCTTTCCAAGCATGATTCGCCAGAAGATATTGAGGTTTATTTCTGCGGGCCTCCGTTAATGAATCAAGCAGTTGATAAAATGGCTGAAGATTTCGGTGTCCCCCCTGAAAATGTTAGGTTTGATGATTTCGGCGGTTAATGAATTTTTTAGTTAAAATAATTTCCTTTTTATCATTATCACTTATCGGTTGTAATGTTGATTCATCAGTTTATAATAGGATTCAGGGTGATGCGCTTGGGACTACCTATCAAGTGGTAGTTAAATCTGAGTCTTATCCTAGTGTAATTAAACAAAGTATCGATTCGATTTTTGAGGTTGTAAATAATTCAATGTCAACATATAGACCTAATTCAATAATTTCCAGAGTTAATCAATCTCAAAATCCAGTTAAAGTTGATAGCCATTTTATTAAAGTTTTTAAAAAATCACAAGAGATATGGAAACGTTCAAATGGATATTTTGACCCTACAGCTGGTTCTATTGTAAATTTATATGGAATGGGCCCAAATAGTAAGATACAGTCAATTAATAATAATAAAATTGACAGTGTTATGCAATATGTAGGCTTTGATAAAGTTTACTTAGACCAACAAAATAAAATAGTTAAAACTAAAAAAGATGTCTACATTGATTTTAACGCAATTGCTAAAGGATATTCTGTAGATTTAATTAAAGATTTATTAATTAAGTTAAAATCAGAGAATTTTCTAATTGAAGTCGGGGGAGAATTAATTACTATGGGGAAGAATGAAAATAATAAGAAATGGAAAGTTGCAATACAAAATCCTATTGAATTGGATAGTTATTATTCAGAAATTATTCTTGATGGAATGTCATTAGCTACATCTGGTAATTATAGAAAATACAGAATTGATTCAGAAACTGGAGTTAGATACGCTCACATTGTTAACCCAATTAATGGTGAATCAATGTCAAATAATATATTAAGTGCTTCAGTAATCGCAAGTTCTTGTATTGAAGCTGATGCTTGGGCAACCGCTTTAATGTTAATGGATCCTAAAGAGGCTATAGAAATAATAAACTTTATTTCAGACACAGAAGTATTAATATTGACTGCAATAAATGATCAGATCATACCTATCAAATCTGATGGCTGGGATTCAATTACTAGGTAACTTTTTTCCTATTGGTATTAAATCATTTTTCATTAGACCATATCTTATAATTAAATCTTTTGAAATTTTGGATGAGTAATTTATCATTTCAACTTCAAATCCTGCCTGCTCAACTCTATCCTTGAAATCTAACCCATACTCTCTAACATGGTCATATTGTCCGAAATATTTTTCTCTCTGAATTTTCGACTTTATTGATGAATCCTCAAATGTCTTTTTTCTTTTAAAATTTATAGGTACTTGCAAAATTGACATACCATGATACTTTAAAACTCTATATATCTCATTTATTGCTGATCTATCATCATCTATATGTTCAAGAACATGATTGCAAATAATTAAGTCAAAAGATTCATCTTTAAAATCCATAGATGTTAAATCTCCTTTTATATCAGCAATTGGTGAATCCAGGTCAAAAGTCAAATAGTCCCAATTTTTTAAATTTTTAAATTTTTTATAAAAAACTTGTTCAGGAGCAATATGTAAGACTTTTAAACTTGAACTTAAAAAATTTGTTTCTTTAACCAGATATAACCAAAGAAGTCTGTGTCTTTCAAGAGATAAAGTCCCAGGGCATAAAGCGTTTTTCCTAATTGTTTTATATCCATATGATAGAAATTGTGAATAATTACTTTCATCAATAGGATCAGTATATTTTTTTCCATGGTATATTACCCTGAGTATCGGTGTTATTAGAAAGCTGTATTTTATTAAAAATTTCCTTGATAGGAATTTCAAAATATACTTCATCTATCAAAAAATTTTTTAAAATCTTCTTCTTCATGGGAGTCTATTCCAAGTTCATCATAAATAAAATTAAAGGTAGATAGAATTTCAGGTTGCCCATTAATAATAGCAATATTATGTTCAAAGTGAGCACTTTCGAGTCCATCTTGAGTTACAAAAGTCCAACCATCATCATTCAAACTTATTTTTTCTGTACCCATATTTATCATTGGCTCAATTGCTAAAACTAAACCATCTTTTAAAATTTTACCTGTACCTGATTTACCATAATTTGGAACTTCAGGTTCTTCATGTAAGTTTTTTCCTAAACCATGGCCAACTAATTCTCTAACTATTCCATAACCATATTGATCAATATAATTTTCAATGGCATTACCAATATCACCAATTCTATTATTAACCTGCATTTTTTCAATACCTACATATAGAGATTCTTTTGTAATATTCAACAATTTTTCAATTTTTTTAGATACATTCCCAACTTTAAAAGTATAAGCATGATCGCCATAGTATCCATCTTTAATGACTCCACAGTCAACAGATATAATATCTCCATTATTCAGGGGTTTGTTAGAAGGAATTCCATGAACAACCTGATTATTTACACTAACACATAATGTATTTGGAAAGTTATTATAACCTTTAAATCCAGGTTTTGCATTATTGTCAAGAATAAATTCCTCTGCAATTTTATCAAGATATAGTGAGTTTACACCCGGTTTAATTTCTTTTGCCATTAGACCCAAAGTTTTGGATACTAATTGAGCACTCTCACGTATTTTATTTATTTCCTCAATTTGTTTTAATATCATTCTGAATAATATACGTTTTTATATCCCATATTATTAATTATCTTATAAATATCCTTTTCTAAAGTTTCATAGGGAAATTCGACTATTCTGTTTTCTTCATTTGAGTTTTTGAGAAATATAATAGTTGGAGTATTAGTAATCTTTTTTCCTATTTCAAGTCCATTGGCCGTTTTCTTATCAGGATTTAATAAAACTATTCTTAGGTTTTCCTTTGAAAAATTTAATGAATTTAAAATTTTTAAAAATCTTGGAACTTCTCTCTCACTATCATGACATTTAATATTCATAAAAATTTCGATATTATATTTATTTAATTTAGAAAAATCCTCATTTAGGATGAGATTATCTAATATATATGATTCATAATTATTTTGAAACCAGGAAGTATTTGGTGAATTAAATAAATAGTCAATGTCAACTTCTCCCTCTGACATAAGATACTTTTCATTTGATGTACATGCTATAATTGAAAGAGAAAGTAAATAAATTAATTTTTTCATTTTATTAATGATTTTCCATTCATTTCATTCGGTTTGTTTATGCCCATAATATCTAAAACTGTGGGAGCTATGTCAGCCAATATTCCATTATTTATATTGTTATTACCAGAGTTGATAATAATTATCGGTACAGGATTTATTGTATGTGATGTGTTCTCTGATCCATCAATATTTAACATTTTTTCACAATTACCATGGTCTGCAATAATAATAGTCACATAATCATTGATAGTTGCTATATCAACTATTTGTCCTAAGTGTTTATCTACCGACTCACATGCTTCTATAGCTGCTTTAAAATTACCGGTATGTCCTACCATATCTGGGTTTGCAAAGTTTAAACAAATAAATCCAAACTTATTTTTTTTAATCTCAATAATTACATTTTCAGCAACTTCCTCTGCACTCATTTCGGGTTTTAAATCGTAAGTAGCAACTTTTGGAGATGGGCAAAGAATTCTTTCCTCACCTAAAAAAGATTCTTCCAGACCACCATTAAAAAAATAAGTAACATGAGGATACTTTTCAGTTTCAGCAATTCTTAGTTGAGGGATACCATTCTTAGACAGTGTTTCACCTAAAGTGTTTTTTAGAACATTTTTTTTAAAAATTGGTTTGGCAACTTTAAAAGTTTCATCATAATTTGTGAGTGTATAAAATTTCTTAGTAACTGATTTCATTCCAGCATCACTAAAATCTTTCTCACATAAAGCTGATGTCAGTTGTCTTCCTCTGTCTGATCTATAATTAAAAAAAATTATTATATCATCTTGATTAAATTTATGAATAATATTACCATCAACATCAGTTTTAATAATGGGTTCAATAAATTCGTCAGTAATATTTTTTTTGTACGATTCATTTATTTCATTATAAAAACTAGTTGTTTTTTTCCCAACACCATTACAAATTAAATCATGAGCTTTTTTTATCCTTTCCCATCTGTTATCTCTATCCATGGAAAAATATCTACCAATAAGTGTAACTAATTTTCCTCCATTTCTTTCACAAAACTTTTCAATTATATCTATAAATTTGACTCCTGATCTAGGATCAACATCTCTTCCATCTGTAAAACCGTGAATAAAGATATTCTCTTTCACCTCTTTTAAAGAGATTATAATTTCTTTTAAATGATTAATATTTGAGTGAACACCACCATCTGATATAAGTCCAATTAGGTGAATGTTAGAAGATTTTTTTTTTGTATATGAAATTACTTCTTGAAATTCTTTCATTTTATGAAATTTACCATTCTTTATTGATTCATCAATTCTTAATAAATCTTGTAAAACTATTCTTCCTGAACCTATATTCATATGGCCTACTTCACTATTGCCCATTTGTCCAATTGGAAGTCCAACTTCTTCGCCATGAGTAATTAGATAATTATTAGGATTTTTTTCTTTTAAAAAATTAAAATTTGGTGTTTTCGCTATGTCTGGAGCAGAAACTTTCTTGTTAGATGAAATACCCCATCCATCGAGAATTAATAGTAAAACTTTATTATTCAATTTTTTATTTAAAGATACAAATATCATGAAGTAGATTTGTTAATATGATTAGGAAAAAATATATTGTTAATTAATTATGCAACAAGGAATCGTATATAAATCTACAGGAAGTTGGTATTTAGTAAAATCAAAAAATAAATTTTTTGAATGTAGGATAAAGGGTAAGATTAGACT
>CAJPUS010000080.1 GCA_905380995.1 uncultured Flavobacteriaceae bacterium | reverse complement strand
AGTCCATAAAATGAGGTCTCAGCTGTATTAGGTATAAATGAAAAAACAGTATTTAAATAATCCTTTTTTATAGATTTTTCTACTTGAGATATTAAAAGACTTCCCAACATTTTTCTTTCTCTGTAAATATCTGCATCAGATCCCCTTGAAAAATATATTCGTTCAAATGAACATGATTTATTTATTTTTGGTTTTAATATTTCTTTTATTGATGTATTTCCATTTTTTTTAATTATTAAAGCTTTTCCTCTAGGAACCTCATTTATTTTTTTGTAAGATGTATCAAAAACTGTTTGAATTGCTGGTCTTTCTGAAGCGACTGCAACAACTTCATCATCCTCATAATAATATGCAGGTCTAATACCGTGCGGATCTCTCATCACAAAAGAATCTCCATGACCAATCATTCCTGCAATAACATAACCTCCATCCCATTTCTTTGATGCCTTCTTTAATACCTTCTGAATATCAAGATTCTTCTCAATAAATGGTGGCATATCAGATTTGTCTACTCCTTTTCTTTTCAATTTCTCATAATTTGATATTACTTCTGTGTCAAGGAAATGACCTATCCTCTCCATTATTGTTATAGTATCAGATTGTTCTCTGGGATGTTGACCTAATTTAATAAGACTTTCAAATAGCTCATCGTTGTTAGTCATATTAAAATTTCCTGCTAGAATCAGATTTCTATTCATCCAATTATTTTGCCTCATTACAGGATGGACATAATCAATAGAATTTTTTCCATAAGTACCATATCTAACATGACCAAGCATAACTTGACCTATGAAAGGAGCCTTATTATAAAAATTATTAGAATTAGTACTAATTTTTTCTAATTTTAAAAACTGATTTATTTTTTTATTTATTTTTTTGAATACAGAATGAATTGCTTGCTGGTCAAAAGATCTCACTCTGTAAAAATATTTATCCCCAGGTTTTAGATCCAATTTTAAACTAGCATAACCAGCACCATCTTGGCCTCGATTTTTTTGTTTCTCCATCATCAAGAACATCTTATCTACACCATACATGTGGGAACCGTATTTTTCTTTATAATAATTAAGTGGATTTTTTAGATGAACTAATGCTATTCCACACTCATGTTTTAATTGATCACTCACCTATTTTATTTTATTGATTCTTTTTTCAATATCAGACATAGACAAATTTAATAAGTTTTTTATTGACATATCTTCAACATTAAATGATGCTAATGAAGTTCCATAATTAATAGCAGACTTAATTGAATTAAAAGAGACTTCATCAGATTGAGATAGATAACCTGCAAAACCTCCAATAAAACAATCTCCAGCTCCAGTTGGATCAATAACTTTATCTACATCATATGCACTTACAACAAATTTTTTTTCATAATTAAATAATTCTGCACCATCTTTACCTTTCTTAATAATAACATAACTCGGCCCCATTGAATGTAGAATTTTTGCTGCTATATTTAAGTCCTTTTGACCTGTAATCATCTCAGATTCCTCATCATTAATTGAAATTATATCAACCCTTGATATTACTTCTTTTAATGTATCCCAGAAATTTTCTATCCAATAATTCATGGTATCAAGAATTATTACAGATGGATTATTATTAAGTTGATTGATTGCAGAGAGTTGAATTTCAGGGTGAAGGTTTCCTAGTAAAAGAATATCTGGTTTAGATTTGTTTTTAGAGATTATTGGGTTAAAGCTTTCCATTACATTAAGCTCAGTCTTTGTTGTAATTCTCTCTTCAAAATTATCAGTGTAGATACAACTCCAATAAAATGTATTATTATTTTTTTCAATCTTTATTTCAGATATATCAACACCACAATTCTCGAGAAGATTCAAATCACGATCCTTAAAATCTTTCCCAACAACAGACACAAGTGAGTATTCACTTCTAAAATTTTTAAGTGATAAACATATATATGTTCCTGCTCCCCCTAGAACATTGTCCACCTTATTTTCAGGAGTTTCAATGCTATCATAAGCTAGAGAAGCTACAACTAAAACAGATTTTCTAGACATTTTATTATTTATTTTACCAGGTAACCTTTATCCTCTTGAAGGTTTAAATTCCTAGCTGCAAGATTAGCTAAAAAATCACACCTTTCATTATAAAAATCATTATTATGCCCCTTTATCCATTGAAATTTTACTTTATGATTCTTATAAATCTCTAAAAATCTTCTCCATAAATCTGGATTTTTTTTGTTTTTAAAATCTTTTTTTACCCAATCAAATAACCAACCTTTCTCTACTGCATCTGAAACATATTTTGAGTCAGTATAAATTTTGACATTACAATTTTTAAATTTTAAATTTTCAAGACCTACAATAACTGCAAGCAATTCCATTCTATTATTAGTCGTTATCTTAAAGCCTTGACTAAACTCTTTTTTGTATTCTCCTTCCCCAGATAACATTACAATACCATAACCACCTGGCCCTGGGTTTCCAATTGATGAACCATCTGTATAAATTTTGATTATTTTGCTCATTTAATTAAGATTGATTGAATGACTTTTGGATAATACTCATATTCTAATATATGAATCTTTTCTTCTATTGATGTTGCTGTATCATTTTCTTGAATACTTATTTTTTTTTGAAATATAATCTCACCAGAATCATATTGATTAGAAACATAGTGAATTGTTATACCTGTTTCAATTTCATTATTTTCAATTACTTTATTATGAATTTTTGATCCGTACATCCCTTTTCCTCCATAATTTGGTAGAATGGATGGATGAATATTAATTATTTTATTTTTAAAATAATCAATGTATGTATTAGGAATTTTTTTTAAAAAACCAGCTAAAACAATTAAATCAGGATTAATAATTTTTAACTCTTCGAATACACTAGAAGATAACTGATCATTACTAAAATATAAGGTATCAATTTTTGAATATTTCTTAATTTTTAAAAAAGGTGAATTTATATTATTTGAGAATACTTTAATAACTGATATTTTGTCTGAATCTCTAAACTGACTGACAATATTTAAAGCATTTGTTCCTTTACCTGATATAAATATTACAATTTTTTTTTTCATTAAATAATGACAAGGTTCAATATATTTGAAAAAAACTTTTTTATTTAACAAATAAAGGTATAATTTCGAATTTAAAACCAGTTTTGACAAAAGTTTTTTAATTTTGTAAACTGTATTAATAAACAAAATATTATGTCAGATATTTCTTCGAGAGTTAAAGCAATAATAGTAGATAAATTAGGAGTTGATGAGAACGAAGTGGTTCCTGAGGCAAGTTTTACAAATGATTTAGGGGCTGATTCTCTAGATACAGTAGAGCTTATAATGGAATTTGAAAAAGAGTTCGATATACAAATTCCAGATGATCAAGCAGAAAGTATTGTCTCTGTTGGTCAAGCTATAGAATTTATAGAAAAATCAAAATAAAAATTTAATTAATGTCTTCAAGAAGAGTAGTAGTTACTGGAATGGGTGCTCTAACTCCAATTGGAAATAATCTTGATTCATATTGGAATGGTCTTATTAGTGGAACCTCTGGCTGTGATACTATTACTCACTTTGATGCATCAAATTTTAAAACAAAATTTGCTTGTGAACTAAAAGGATTTGATCCTGCTGATCACTTTGAGAGAAAAGACCATAGAAGGTATGATAAATTTTCTCAATATGGAATTGTTGCAGCTTCTGAGGCTGTAAACGACTCAAAAATCATTGAATCCAGTTTAAACCATGACAGAATAGGAGTAATTTGGGGAGCTGGAATAGGAGGACTAGAAACTTTCCAAAATGAGGTTTTAAATTTTTCTAATGGAAATGGTACTCCAAGATTCAACCCTTTTATGATTCCTAAAATGATACCTGACATTGCTGCAGGATTAATAGCAATGAAATATGGTTTTCAGGGGCCAAACTATGCTACAGTTTCAGCATGTGCTTCATCTTCAAATGCATTAATAGATGCTTTAACATATATTAGAGTTGGATACGCTGATGTTATTATTGCAGGTGGATCAGAGGCACCTGTAACTATTGCAGGTGTTGGTGGGTTTAACGCAATGCACGCCTTATCTACTAGAAATGAAGATTCCTTAACAGCCTCTCGACCATTTGATAGAGATAGAGATGGCTTTGTTCTTGGTGAAGGAGCAGGTGCATTAATACTTGAAGAGTATGATCATGCTATAAGGAGAGGTGCTAAGATTTATGCAGAACTAATAGGTGGTGGTCTATCATGTGATGCTTACCATATGACAGCACCACATCCTGATGGAAGAGGAGCTATTAAAGTGATGAAAAACTGTTTGGATGATGCAAACATTAGTACTAAAGATGTAGATTTAATTAATATGCATGGTACATCTACACCTCTGGGTGATGTTGCTGAAAGTAAAGCTGTAATAGATGTTTTTCAAGAGAATGCCTATAATTTAAATATAAATTCTACAAAGTCTATGACAGGTCATTTGCTTGGAGCTGCAGGAGCAATTGAAGCTATATCTTGCATATTAGCAATAAAAAATGGTATTATACCTCCTACAATCAATCATTTTAATAATGATGAAAATATTGATCCAAAACTCAATTTTACATATACATCTGCTCAAAAGAGATCAGTTAAAATTGCAATGTCTAATACATTTGGATTTGGTGGGCATAATGCATGTGTAATATTTAGAAAATTAAATTAGAATAAAATTCTTATTAATATCAAAAAAGTATATAAATTAGATTTGTCCCCTAAAGAGAATTATAAGCTTATAGCAATTCATTCAAACCTATCTATATTTTCTCTTGCATATCAAATTAATAAGTACTGTTTTACTGATTTTGTTAGATCCAATAATGACTTAAAGGTTGAAAATAAGTTCATAGTCACTCATTTCAACTGGAATAATGAAAAAAAAGGTATTAGTTTTGAACTCTTTGAAAATAAGTTTAAGATTGAAGATGAAGAACCTGAACTAATAGATTCTCTTTTTAGTTTGTCAATTTCAAAAGAGTTATCTTTGATAAAGTCACATAAAGAAGTTGACTTCTTTATTAAACAAAATTGTTTTTTTTCAACTTCAAATTTGATTAAAAAGATGTCAAAAATTCAAAATATTTCTCTTACATACAGAGTTCCAAATAGTGAGCTTTCAGAAAATTTTAATTTTGTTTTATGAGAAGAATTAAAAAAACAAAGATTATTGTTACTTTGGGGCCATCGACAAAATCGATAAATAGCATAGAAACATTAATTAAAGAAGGTGCTGATGTTTTTAGAATTAATTTTTCTCACTCTTCTCATAAAGAGGCCAAGTTACTTATAAGTTACATAAGAAAAATTAATCATAAATTAAGCACTAATACTTCCATACTTGCTGATCTTCAAGGACCAAAACTAAGAATTGGAAAAATTAAGCCTAATGTATTTTTAATCGATGGAGATAAAATTGAAATTTTAACTGGTAAAGAGTTCATCGGAAATAATAAAAAAATTTATGTTGACTACGAAAACCTTCCAAGTGATATTAATATAGGAGAAAAAGTATTAATCGATGATGGCAAGATAATATTAAAAGTCATTAAAACTGACAATAACAAAAAGGTAGCTGCTGAAGTAATTCAAGGTGGTGAATTATTCTCAAATAAAGGTTTTAATTTACCTAATACTGATATCTCTCAACCTGCATTAACTGAAAAGGATATAAAAGATGCAATTTTCTCAATTCAAAATAATGTAGACTGGATTGCTCTTTCATTTGTGAGGGATGAGTCAGACATAAAATCTTTAATTAAGCTTA
>CAJPUS010000079.1 GCA_905380995.1 uncultured Flavobacteriaceae bacterium | reverse complement strand
ATATTGAGATTCAGATTATGGCTGACTCAAAAGGTAAAGCCTGCCATTTATCAGAACGAGACTGTTCTATTCAAAGACGTCATCAGAAATTAATTGAGGAGACTCCGTCACCCTTCATGACAAAATCGCTCAGAAAATCAATGGGTGAGGCAGCTGTAAAAGCAGCTGAATATATAAAATATGAAGGAGCTGGAACTATTGAGTTTCTGGTTGATAAGTATAAGAATTTTTATTTTATGGAAATGAATACAAGAATTCAAGTAGAACATCCAATAACAGAACAAGTAATAGACTATGATTTAATAAGAGAGCAAATAAAAGTTGCTGCTGGAGAGCAAATAAAGGGTAAAAATTATTTTCCAAAATTATGTTCAATTGAGTGCAGAATTAATGCAGAAGACTCAGAAAATCATTTCATGCCAACTCCAGGTAAAATTTTAAACTTACACTTTCCTGGTGGACATGGTGTCAGAATTGATACACATGTATATAGTGGATATGTTATTCCACCTTATTATGATTCGATGATAGCTAAGCTTATAACTACTGCTCAAACCCGAGAAGAAGCTATAAATAAGATGAAAAGAGCCTTAGATGAATTTGTCATAGAGGGTGTTAAAACCACAATACCCTTTCATAAAAAAATGATGGAACATCCAGATTTTATATCTGGAAATTATACTATAAGATTTATGGATTCAGCAGATGTTTAATGATTCACAAAACCCATCTCTATTAATTTTTCAGCAATTTGAATAGTGTTTGTAGCAGCACCTTTTCTAAGATTGTCTGCAACAATCCACAAATTTAAACCATTTTCTAAACTAAAGTCTCTTCTTATTCTTCCAACAAAAACTTCATCTCTATTTAAAGAGTTTATAGGCATTGGGTATAAGTTTTTTTCTGGCTCATCCTCAACTACTAGCCCAGGAGTATCGCTTAAAATACTAAAAATTTCATCAATTCTAAACTCACCTTCAAACTCAATATTAACTGACTCACCATGACAAATTTCTATTGGCACTCTAACTGCAGTAGATGTAATCTTAATACTATTATCATTTAATATTTTTCTGGTTTCGTTTATAAGCTTATTTTCTTCTTTTGTGTAACCACCTTCTTCAAATACATCGCAATGTGGTAAAAGATTTTGATCTATTGAATGGGGGTAAACTTTATTAGAATTTGCACCGTTCCTTTCATTTTTTAGTTGATCGATTGCATCTTTACCAGTACCAGATACGGATTGATAAGTGGAAATAACTAAACGTTTAATCTTGAATTTTTTATGAAGAGGGGCTAGCACCACTAGCATCTGCATTGTTGAACAATTGGGATTTGCTATTATGTAATCATCTTGTGTTAGAGTATCTGAATTTACTTCACTAACCACAAGTTTTTTTGTAGGGTCCATTCTCCAGGTAGAGGAATTATCTATAACTCTTGTTCCATTTTCTGCAAATTTTGAGGCCCACTCTTTTGATGTTGTCCCTCCAGCTGAAAAAAGAGCAATGTCAGGTTTCATATTTACTGCATCAATTATAGAGACTATTTTATGTTGTTTTCCCTGGAATTTGATATTATTTCCAACAGACTTTTCTGATGCAACTGGAATTATTTTGGTAATAGGAAAATTTCTTCTTTCAAGTAGTTTAAGCATAACATTTCCAACAACTCCAGTTGCCCCAATAACAGCTACTTTCATATTTTTTTATTTTTATTCATTTTCTCATTAAATACTGAACGACTTAAAGGTTCGTACTTATCTTTTTCTCCAATAACAACTAAATCTTTTCTATTATTCTTTCTGTAACTATAGTTTGCTATATTTCCTGACTTTTTACAAATTGCATGTACCTTTGTAACATATTCGGAGATTGCCATTAGATTTGGCATTGGTCCAAATGGATTTCCAAGATAATCCATGTCCAAGCCAGCAACTATTACTCTGATACCACTATTTGCTATTTTATTGCAAACCATTACTATTTGATCATCAAAAAATTGAGCTTCATCAATAGCAATAACATCACTATCATTCAGTTTATTCAAAATTTCATTAGATGATTTGACCTCTATACATTTTAATTTGGTATCATCATGTGATTCAATAAAATTTTTACTCCTCAAGTCAATAAGTGGTTTAAAAACTTTAACTTTTTGATTGGCGATTTCTGCTCTTTTGATACGTCTAATAAGCTCCTCCGTTTTTCCAGAGAACATTGATCCACAAATAACTTCAATCCATCCGAATTGTTCATTGTTATATGCTGGATTTTCTAAAAACATTTTGTAATTTGATTTTTAATAAAAACAAATTTATCAAAAAGTAAATCATTATTACAATAAACTAAGGTGTTTAAAAAATTAGAAAATAAAATTAAGGAACTTGCTTTAAGAATACATAATACTGGTTCAAATGACCTATCAAGTATATATGATGAGTCTAAACAGTTATATGATTTAACTGTACTTCATAAATATCTATCAAATCAACATAAAGATTCTGAATGGACCCTATATGAAAAAAAACTGAAACAAACTTTACATGGTCTTAATCTTAAACCAAAAAAAATAACTTCAACTCCTCATAATGCAAGTGAAATTACCCCTTTAATTGATTCAATAAAAGATTTAGTAACTGAAATACCTGAATCTGATGATGATAAATGAGATCAAGCTCTATATTGTACCAACACCAATAGGAAACTTAGATGATATAACAATAAGAGCAATTGACACTTTAAAAAATTCAGATCTAATTTTAGCAGAGGATACAAGACGGGCAAAAAAACTTTTAAGTCATTATAACATTTCTACAAAAATTAAAAGTTATCATGTGAATAACGAACATAAAAAAGTGGATGAGTATATTGAATTAATGCTCGAGGATAAAATAATTTCATTAATTACGGATGCAGGTACACCATGTATATCAGACCCTGGATTTTTGATAGTCAGAAAAACAATAGAAAAAGGAATACAAATTACATGTTTACCTGGTCCAACTGCTCTGATTCCTGCTCTTGTTTTAAGTGGACTTCCAAGTGATGCCTTTATCTTTGAAGGTTTTTTACCAAGAAAAAAAGGCAGAAAGACAAAACTTAAAGAGATTTCACAGAACATAATTACTACAATTATTTATGAATCACCGTATCGAATTATTAAAACACTATCTGATTTGCTAGAATTTACAGAAAGTAACAGGGAGATATCTATTAGTAGAGAAATCTCAAAAATATATGAGGAAACGTATAGAGGATCACTTAGTGATGCTCTTACTTATTTCTCTAATAAAAAAATAAAGGGTGAGTTTGTAATTTGTATAAATAAAAGTAAAGACTCAAGTTAAATTTTGTAATGAATAATTGGATAGAAAAGAAACAGCCAAAAAAAGATGCAATCCAATCTCTTAAAGAAGATTTAAAAATTGAAGATTTTATATGCACTTTGTTAGTCCAAAGAGAAGTTAACTCATTAAAAAAAGCAAAGGAATATTTTCGACCAAGTATAAATTTACTTCATGATCCATTTCTGATGAAGGATATGAAAAAGGTTGTTGAAAAAATTGAAAATTCAAGAGAAGTAAAAATTATGATTCTGGGAGATTATGATGTAGATGGAACAACATCTACAGCTATGTTGTATAAATATTTTAAGAATATTAACTATGATATTCTATACTATATTCCAGATAGATATGATGAAGGGTATGGAGTCTCTGAAAAAGCTGTTGAGTATGCAGAAAAAAACAAAGTTTCATTAATAATAACAGTTGATTGTGGTATAAAAGCAAATAAACAAGTAGAATTATCAAATTCAAAGAATATAGAAATCATAATATGTGACCATCATCTTCCTAGTGATCAAATTCCAAATGCTTTTGGAATCCTAAATCCAAAGCAAGAAAACTGTAAATATCCTTTTAAGGACTTATGTGGATGCGGTATTGCATACAAATTAATATCAGCTCATAACTCATTATTAGATAATTCAATTGATATATCTGTATTTCTAGATTTTGTTGCTCTTGCAACAGTTTCCGATATGATGCCCATTATTGATGAAAACAGAATTATGGTTTTCCATGGATTAAAAATTATAAATTCTAAACCAAGGATAGGCCTAAGAAATTTTTTGAAGTCAATTAATGGTAGAATCGATGAGTCAAAAATATCATTTAATATTGGTCCGAGAATCAATGCAGCTGGAAGAATGAAGACAGGAAAAATAATTGTTGATTTATTAATTGAAGAAGATATTAATAGAGCCAATATTATTTCTAATCAAGTTGAATTTTTAAATCAGAGTAGAAGAAGAATAGAGAAAGAAGTTGTTGATGATGCTTTAAAGCAAATTGATAATGAGCGTTACACCAATATTGTTTATGGAGAGGGATGGAATCAGGGAGTACTAGGAATTGTTGCTTCAAGAGTAATTGAAAGATCTTATAAACCAACAATAGTTATGACAGAATTAAATGAAGATTTGCTAACCGGCTCCGTTAGGTCAGTTAAAGATTATGATGTTTATCAATCATTATCAGATTGTAAAGATAATATTGTCCAGTTCGGAGGACATAAGTATGCTGCAGGACTAAAAATTAAAAAAACAAAATTTGACATTTTTAAAAATCAATTTGAAGATATTGTTAAAGGTAATGTAGGTCAAATAATGTTTAAAAGAACCTTTTCTTATGACCTTTTAATTAACTTCTCACAGTTAACTATCAAGAATATAAAAATTATTAGAATGATGGCTCCTTTTGGACCAGGGAATAAACGACCAATCTTTAGAACTAATAATTGTTTTTTAGCTTCCAAATTGAAATTTCTAGGTAAAGAAGAACAAATTGTAAAATCAAACATAAAGGATGAAAATGAGACACTATTACCATTTATATGTTTTAATAAAAAGCATGAACTAGTTGAAATTGAGTCATCATTTGATATTCTTTATAATGTTAATTTAAACTCGTTTTCGGACCAAGAGTCCATTGAACTAACTTTAAGAGAGATATTTATAAAAAAATAAACCCTGCCATTGGCAGGGTTTATCATTCAAGTATGAAATGCGGTTTTTAAAAATTAATATTAAGTCCTAAATTCCAAGTTGTTCCCTTTCCAAAGTATACTAGGTTTTCAACATTGACACCATTCCATGTTCTACCCCCATCGTTATGAAAATTGGTTTGTGATTGAGACAGATATTCTTCATCAAACAAGTTATTAATGTTTAGCCTAGCCCTAGTATCATATCCTAATAAGGTAAATGAATAAGTGGCTCCTAAGTCAGCAGTTCCCCATGAAGGTAATTTAATAGATCCTCTATTATTATCAGAATTAAATTCACTATCTAGGGGGCCAAATCTACCATGAAGATTATCGTAGCTCATCATGTCTAAATCTACAGACAACTTGGATGATACTTTATAATCAAATCCTAAGTATAGAACAGTTTGAGCTGCATCTCCAATTTTTACACCGTCAAGATATAGTGTCCCCGTGGTTCCAGCTGGCTGGTTATTGTCAATAAAGTAGGAATCACCCTGAAAGTTTTTAGTATATTTCCAATCACCTAGTGAGAACATTCCATTTACTCTAAGTCTATTTGAAGGAAACCATGTCATTTCACCCTCTATACCTTGATGAGTTTGTTCTACACCACTGTATATAATTCTTACACCTTGATCATCAATTGATGTGCTTCTTCTAAGTGTTCGATCACCCCAAACAGTATGATATGCGTTTATGGTACCTTTAAAGTTAGAAGATCTAAAACCATAACCAACCTCAAATGAAGTAAATGATTCATTGAGAATTTCGTCAGCTTCTTCTGCGTCATAGTCAGCATTAGGGAATACACCATCAAAAGAAGGGGGCCTCATAATTTGTCCAACATTAAAGAAAAAGTTAGAATTATCATTTGCCCTATAGTTAGCACCACCCTTGATATATCCACCATTTACAGTAATTACTCTACTCTTAGTATCTGGTGCAGCAGTGTAGAAACCCTCCCATTGATATTTCTGGTTTGATGTTCCAACTTGAAGCACAGCGGAGAATTTATCACTTCCTGTATACTCCATAAGACCATTAAAACCTGTCCAATCTACATAACCAATATAATACCTTTGAGATCCGTTAGGATTGTCCCAACCCATTTTTTTAAATGGAGATGCCTCATATGTATCAGTGATAACAGTTCCAATTCTATCTCCATTACCCGAGAAATTAAACCCATTTATTGTAGATATATATCCGTCAAGCCCAAATAGAGTTTCAGGACCTCGTCTATGATAGGCTTTGTAGGATCTTAAATCAACTCCAACTTCATATCTGAAGTTTTCAGAATCAATTTTTATTTTAGAAATACCACCATACCAGTTATGAGAGTTAGTTGAAAATCTTCTTATAGTTGTATCTGCCCCCCATTTACTTGGAAGACCATCAATCGTATTGTGATAACCTAGTTTCATGCCAGCGAAAGGACCACTGCTCGGAACATGTGCTCCTGCAGCATTTTTTTGCACAGCAACATTCCAGTTAATTGTTGTATCAGAATTTCTCCATTCACTATGATCATCCATATATTCTGCAAATGATTCTCTGTATGCTGTTACACCATATGACCCTCTACCTCGTAAGCCTGTTCCACCTCCTCTTCCAGCTGAACCATAAAATGAGGTAGCTAAAGTAACATTACTTGAAATCTCCCAGTCCCAGTTTAATGTCGCAAGTGGTTTGTTATAATAATTTCTTAATACTGAGAACTCTTCTCCTTGATAGTCGCCATATAACTGATTAAACTTTCTAAAATCATCACCTTGAACTGGACCATAATCAAGATAATCTTGAAGTTGTGTACCATAATAAGCCTGATGATGCCATTGACCAGCACCAATTAGTGAAAAATTAAACTCATGATCTCCTCCTCGTGGAGTATAACCAACTGAAAAGGCATATGTTGTTCCTTCTCCTTGCATTCCATTTCTCCAACCATCACCTTGCCAAAACCCAAGGAGAAAGCTTGAAGACCAACCTAACTCATTGACTCCAGTGTTATGGAATGCTGTGAATTTTTGATAGTTGTTATCACCTAAAGCCATCTTTATACCTGAGCCTGGATCTACTTCAGAAGCTCTAGTGTTCACAGAAACAGTTCCTCCAGCAGACGGAACTGCTAGAGACGTTGAGCCAAGACCTCTTTGAATTTGAACACTTGAAGTAAGGTCAATTAATCCCATCCAGTTTGACCAATAAACTCTACCATTCTCCATATCGTTTACCGGTTGACCATTAATTACATATGCAGTATTTGTGAAACCAAATCCCCTTACATACATTTGTCCATCACCATAACCACCATTATCTTGATTTGTGTATACACCAGGAGTCCTTTTAAGTGTTTCTACAAATTCAAGATTTCCAGCTTTTAGATCAATTTCTGCACCTGAAACTGAGCTAAAGGCAATAGGAGTTATTCTATCCCTTGCAACATCAACAACTTGAGAAGTAACAGTAACTTCTGTTAAAGCTATAGAATCAAGTACTGACTCTTGAGCATATGCTGTAAACGTTAAAAGAGAAAATATTATTAAGCTAAATTTTTTCATGATTATTAAATTTTGTTTGAAACAAAAATAAAATTATTAATACTTATTTATATTAATGAAATATTAACATAAGTTTAAACAAATGAAATATAAAGTCTAATTGTTATCTTTTCAGCAATTGCCTTATCATTTCTGTGGACTCATCAAGGTCATCTTTTTTGTCTTTTAAAATTTCCGAAGCTATTGATTTTCCTAACTCAACACCCCACTGGTCATAGCTAAATATATTCAATATAGATCCAATTGTAAAAATTTTATTTTCGTACATCGCAATTAAAGAACCAAGATTTAATGGGTTTAACTTGTTAATAACTATTGAATTTGAGGGTTTATTACCATCAATATTTTTATGAATACCCACTCCCGGGTATTTTTTACCCATCATTAAAGCATTTGTCTGAGCTAGAAAATTTGAGTTTAAAATTTTTTGTTGATCAGAATCATCATTTAATGAGTTTTTAAAAGCAATAAAGTCTGTTGGTATAATTTTGGTTCCTTGATGCATTAATTGAAAGAAGGCATGTTGTGCATTAGTTCCCGTTGACCCCCATATTATTGGACCGGTTTCGTAATCAACTTTTTTACCAGCTCTATCAATGCTTTTACCATTACTTTCCATACTTGCTTGTTGAAGATAATCAGGAAGTTTTGCAAGAAATTGGTTGTATGGAATAATAGCTTCAGTTTCACATTTAAAAAAATTATTGTACCAAATACTAATTAATGCAAGAACAACTGGTATATTCTTTTCAAATGGAGAATTTTTAAAGTGAATATCCATCTTATTAGCACCTTTGAGAAGATCTTTGAAATTTTTTGATCCTATAACTATTGATATAATAAGCCCTACAGAGCCCCACAAAGAAAATCTTCCACCAACCCAATCAGGTATTGGAAGAATGTTCTCAGGAGAAATACCAAAATCTTTAGGAGCCACAATATTATTTGAAATAGATATAAAATGATATTTTATTGAATGTTCATCAACATGTTCTACAAACCATGCTTTTACTTTATTTGCATTTTCCAATGTTTCAATAGTTGTAAATGTTTTTGAAACAATTATAAATAAAGTAGTTTCTGGATTTAATTTCTTTAGAAGTTTTAAAGTGAAGTCATGATCTACATTTGAAATAAAGTGTGGTTTAATTCCTTTGCTGTAATAAGATAGTGCTTCTGTAACCATTTCAGGTCCAAGATGAGACCCTCCAATACCAATATTCACAACATCTGTAATTTTCTTACCACTATATCCTAATCTTTTTGAATTATTTATATCGTCTGATATATTAAGAATCTTTTTTAAAGTTTTATTGACCTCATTATTACCAGATGTTCTTAAAGCAGTGTGATGTACAGCTCTATTCTCAGTTTCGTTTATAACAGCCCCATCAAAATACTTATCAATATTATTTTTAAGATTGGTTTCTTCGCACAGATTTGTTAAAAGCTTTAATGAAGTATTGCTTAATCTGTTTTTTGAAAAGTCTAGGTAAAAATTATTCCAACTTATCGAAAATTTATCAAGACGTTTATCCTCGTTTTTAAAAAAGTCGGAAATATGATGATCACACTCCTTATCAAATTGTTGAACTAGTTTTTTCCATGAAGATAATTTTGAAGGGTTAATTTTTGCAAGAGCCACTATATTGAAGTTTTATTTTTAATTATTACAGAATCAATTTGTGATTTAATTAAAACAATATCATTAAGATACTTCTTTTTTAATGACTCATTAATTGGCTTGGCTTCTGGAAGTTTTTGTCTAAACGGATCAACTTCTCTTCCATGTTTCCAAAACCTGTAACATACATGAGGCCCTGAAGTGTTACCTGTCATTCCAACCCAACCAATAACATCTCCTTGTTCAATAGACTGACCAACTTTTACATTTGCCTTTTGCATGTGGAGGTATTGAGTTGTATATGTATTGTTATGCTTTACTTTAACATACCTTCCATTTGCTCTTGTATAGCTAACCTCAGTTATTGTTCCATCTGCAGTTGATAAAATTGGGGTACCAATTGGTGCTGCAAAGTCAGTACCTCTATGTGGCCTGATTCGATTTCCATATAGAGGAATTCGCCTTCTTAAGTTGTATCTTGATGAAATTCTACCAAATTTAATTGGGGATTGTAAAAAGGCCCTTCTAAGATTCTTAGCATCTTGGTCTAGATACTCTACAATTCCTTTTATAGAATCAGTCTCATACTCAAATGCATACCTTTCAACTCCTTTATGAATAAAGTAAGCTGCCTTAACTTTTGTAATTTCAACCGGAATAGTGTCATCTACGTATGCTTGAGTGTAGATGACTTTAAATTTATCGCCTTTATCCAATCTAAAAAAATCAATTGTCCAAGCATATATATCAGACAAATAATATGTTAATAAAGGGTCTATGCTCTGCTCTTGTAGTGTCAAATATAATGAGTTATCAATAGTACCTGATGCAGACAAATCTTTATAAGTTCTATCCTTTTTAAAAGTTTTTCCAAATATACTATCTCTAAGTTGAATAAGTGAATATCCTTCAATAGTAGGGTGATATACAAAAGCTTTTAAACTTGGTATCGAATCATTTGTGAATATTAGTGTATAAGGTTTTCCACGTTGCAGCACTCTGAAGTTAACATCATTCTTTGTCTTTTCTAGAGCTTCATAAATTAACGGGTAATCAATACCTTGCTTCTCAAGTATATCTCCAAAAGTATCACCTCTTCCTACTTTTTTTTCTTCAAAAACATACTTTGACTCTTCATATCCAAATTTATAAGTAATTGGCTCAGCGTCTTCTTCAATAAGTGAAGCAATATCAGAGCCACATGAAATAAATATGTTGATAATTAAAAACATTGATAAAAAAAAATAATATTTATTAAAATTCATCAGCTTTTTTGTTTAATTAAAAGAGGACTAACGATTCCTGAGTATTCATTTAAATCTGCTTTAATAGAACCAACTAATAAATCTGCCTGAACTCGAATAGGAATCTTATTTACATCATTTGTAAGCCAAATAGTTATACTTCCTTCACCTTTAAAAATTCTACTTTTATTTGTGGTAGGCATCAGTTTTAAACATTCTATTTTACCATACTTAGTTCTAATAACCTCTTTGCCAAGATATTTAAGAGCCAATTCTCTATTCTTGGAGTCATAAAACATATTAATAGTAAAAAAATCTCCAGTATTTATTTTATTTTCAGAAAAATTCTTTCTCAGATAATATAATGATGATATAAGATCTTGAACATTATCCTTTATAGAAATAATATCAGTTGTCCCTTTTTTTATATTATTAACAGTAGCCTGCATTTTCTCTGAGTTAAAACTAACTTCTAAGTTTTTTGTGTATCCACCTTCATAGATATTCCTCTTAAAAAGTATAGGTTGAACTTCTTTTGTTTCAAAATAGCTGCTGTAATAATCTTCAACTTTGAAAAAAAGTCTAGCTAGTCCAATTGTTTTCCCATATCCTGATGCAAGTAGAAGCTCTTGCCCATCAACCTGTCCATTAGATAGAGTTAGAGAGGCATAACTAGCATTGAAAATTCCATAATGTACTCTGTATTCAAGTTTTTCACCTGCCTTGAATGGCTCAAGTTCAACTGATGTTGGTTGACTGAAAATTAAAGTAGTACTAAAAAATAAAAATTGAAAGTTTAAGAGAGTGTTTTTCATTTTCCAATACTAAATTAAATAAAATTAATTTCTTAATTGATTAAAAACTGATCTTCCTCTTTTGTTACCAAGAAATTTTATTAATTCATCTTCTTCTTGTTCTTTAAGCTTTATAAATGATTTATATTTTTTTAATAATTTATCCTTAAGAATTGGACCAACTCCAATTAAATCATCAATTCCTGACTTAAGAGCATCTTTACTCCTGATATCTCTATGAAAATTTATAGCAAACCTATGTGCCTCATTTCTTAATTGCTGAATTAATTTTAAAGTTTCTGACTTTTTATCAATGTATAAAGGAAGTTTATCATTTGGTTTAAATATTTCTTCAAGTCTCTTTGCTATTCCTATTATAGCTACTTTTTTTTCTAAATTAAGTTTCTCTATACTTTTTAGACCTGCAGTTAATTGACCTTTACCTCCATCAACTATAATAAGATTTGGTAATGGTTTCCTCTCTTTAAAAAGCCTAGATAATCTTCTGTAAATAACTTGTTCCATGGATGCAAAGTCGTCAGGACCCTCAATATTCTTGATTTTAAAATGCCTATAATCTTTTTTAGATGGTTTACCATTTCTAAAAACCACACACGATGCAACAGGATTTGTACCCATTAAATTCGAATTATCAAAACACTCGATTTGGATAGGTAGTTCATCTAACTGTAAATCTTTTTTTACTTGTTCAATAATCCTTTCCCCGTGAGCCTGTGGATCTACAATTTTTATCTGCTTCAACTTATCAATTCTATAAAATTTTGCATTTCTTTCGGAAAGTTCAATTAGTTTTTTCTTGTCGCCAGTTTTAGGTACTGTAATTTTAAGAGTCCTAGGAAGATTAATTTTAAATGGAAGAACTACTTCTGAGCTTTGAGAATGAAACCTTTGTTTTAGCTCAACAACTGCTAACCTCAAGATTTCTTCATCAGTTTCTTCAAGCTTTTTTTTAATTTCAAGTGTAAATGATCGTATAACTGCACCATAAGATATTTGCAAATAATTAATATATGCATGTGTCTGGTCAGAAACTAAAGCAAAAACATCAATATCACTTATCTTCGAATTAACAATAGTTGATTTTGCCTGATAATTATATAAAATATCAAGCTTATCTTTAATTTCTTGAGCTTCTTCATATTTTAGTTTTCTTGATAAAACATCCATTTTCTTTTTTAGTTCATCAATTGATTTTTTAAAATGTCCTTTTATGAGGTGTCTAATAGACTTAATATTTTCAGAAAACTTAACTTTTATTGAATCTTCTGTTTCTTTCTTTATCATATGGTTTAGTTCATGGTTCAGGAAAGGATAAATATCCTTTATTAGTTTTATTAAAAAACGAGCACTGTAAACATTCGTGAAAGGTCCATAATATTCTCCCCTTCTTTTTTCCACTTTTCTAGTATAAAAAATATCAGGGAAAGGATCTTTAACTATACATATCCATGGATATGATTTATCATCTTTTAGAAGGATGTTATACTTTGGTTGGTATTTCTTTATTAAGTTATTCTCAAGTAAAAGTGCGTCCATCTCCGTATCTACTATAATCTTTTCAATTCTTTTTATACTTCTTACTAAAAGCCTAGTCTTCTTGCTATCGTGATTCTTAGTAAAATATGAGCTAACCCTTTTTTTTAAATTCTTTGCCTTACCTATATATATAATTTTATCATCATCATAGAACTGATAAACACCAGGTAACTCTGGAAGCGATTTTGATTGAATATAAAGTTCAGATTGTTCCATCAAAACAAAATTAAAGTTATTTTTATTTTATTTTAAAGCAGATGATCAATTATGAAAAAAAAGTTTTTACGAAAAATTTATAAGGATAAGAGATCTAATATAGGTTTAACTGAATTTCAGGAGCTATGTAGGGGTATTTTTGATAATCTAGTTAAGCTTTGTATCTGGAATAAAGATATTTATCACATATACTTATCGATTGATTCAAAAAATGAAGTAAATACCAATGACATTATAAGTTTCATACTCAACAGAAATAAAAGAGTAATAGTTCCAAAGATGTTCAATAAAAATCTAATTCATTTTGAAATAGATCAAAATACTAAGTTTACAAAAAATATACTTGGCATAAGAGAGCCTATTGGTAAATTGAGATTTGATAAATCACTAATAGAGATTATAATTGTGCCACTTTTAGTTTTTGATAAAAGTGGTCATAGAGTTGGCTATGGAGAAGGATATTATGATAGGTTTATGAGCGATATCAAAAATGATGTCATTAAAGTAGGGCTTTCATTATTTGAGCCTGTTGATAAAATAAGTGATATAAATCAAAAGGATATTCCACTAAATTATGTTATTACACCATCAAAAACTTATTACTTTGATTAAAAAGAAATCTTTTTATTAAAGATTAGTAAAATGAATACCCCAGTACTTATGTATGAATCAGCAAAATTGAAGACATATTCAAAAAACGTATACTCTTCACCGCCTATATAAGGAAGCCAAGTAGGCCATACCCATGTTGCTAGTGGAAATTGAATCATATCAACAACACTTCCATAAAACAATGAAGAATAACCAACTTCTGGAAAAAGCGTGGCAACTTGACCATAACTAGATGAAAATATTACACCGTAAAAAACAGAGTCAATTAAATTTCCAACTGCTCCTGCAAAAATTAAACATATACATGTAATTAATAGTTGCGAACTGTTATTTTTAATTATGCTTCTCAACCAAATACCTATGCCAATACAAGCAAAAATTCTAAAAATTGTTAAGGTTAGTTTTGCACTATTATCATCTAAAAATGGGAGTAAATAATTGAGTCTAGCGCCCATTGCCATTCCTTTATTCTCAATAAATAAAAGCTTAAAAAAACCAAGATCTACAATCGGTATTTCACCATATATGGTGAGTGGATAGTTAAGTTTTACATAGAATTTAACAAATTGATCCAAAAAGATCAATATAAAAATAAATATTACAGATTTCTTTGTATTAATATTTTTGAGTAGAGGAATCAAGGAAATAGAACTTAGCTTTGAATATTTTTTGCCTCAATACTAAGCGTGGCGTGAGGCACAATTTTAAGTCTTTTTTTATCAATAAGCTTTCCTGTAACCCTACAAACTCCGTAAGTCTTATTTTCTATTCTTATCAGAGCATTTTTCAAATCTCTTATAAATTTTTCTTGTCTTAAAGCCAATTGTGTATTTGCTTCCTTTGACATTGTTTCAGAGCCTTCTTCAAAAGATTTGAAGGTTGGAGAAGTGTCATCGGTTCCATTATTACTATCATTCATATATGCACTTTTAAGTAGATCTAAATCAGTCTTAGCTTTGTCAATTTTTTGGTTGATGATTTTTTTAAAGCTTTCTAACTCTTTATCAGAATACTTGTTTTTTGTTTTTTTACTCATTTTAAACTTTATTTATGCTTATGGCAGTTTTTATATTATCAAACTCTATTATCTCACCTTCATCTAAATTTTCGCTAAAATATAATTTTATTGCTAGAGTTTCATCCTTAATATAATCTAAATTTGATTTTAATGCTTTTTCAACTATGGGAGATTTTTTTATGTTAATTTCAATATTATCTGTCACATCAAAACCATGATTTTTTCTAATATTTTGAATTCTATTAACTATTTCTCTTGTTATACCCTCCTCAATCAATTCTTCATCTAAGCTTAAGTCAAGAGCAACAGTTTGTTTACCATTGGTTGCAACAGATAGTCCATCAATGTCTTTGTAGTTAACCTCAACATCACTAATAGATATAAATAATTCTTTACCACCAACTTGCAGAGTTACATGTTCCTCATTTTCAAGTCTTTCAATTTCTTTATTTGAAAGTTTTTTAATTTCATCAGCAACCTTATTTATAATCTTTCCATACCTTGGGCCAAGGAGCTTGAAGTTTGGTTTAACCTGTTTTACTAAAATAGAGTCCTTTCTATCAAGAAATTCAACTGACTTAACATTTATCTCAGATAATATTTGCGATTTAGCATTTTCAATTTCAGCAAGTTCATCATTATTTTTTATTGGGATAATAATTTTTCTTAAAGGCTGTCTAACTTTAATTTTTTCTTTTTTCCTAATCGAAAGTGCTAAAGAGCATATAGTCCTTATTTTATTAATTTTATTTTCAAGTTTATTATCAATTATCTTTGAAATTGAATCAGGAAAGTTTGATAAGTGGACTGAATCAATTTCTTCTATATTTGAAACCAAATTTAAGGATTGAAAAATATGTTCCGAGTAAAAAGGAGCTACAGGAGAAATAAGTTTACTTATTTTAACTAGACATTCATAAAGTGTTTGATATGCAGAAATTTTATCCATATTGTAATCACCCTTCCAAAATCTTCTTCTTGATAATCTTACATACCAGTTACTAAGCTTTTCTTGTACAAAATCATTAATATTTCTAGTAGCAGGTGTTAAATCATAATTTCCAAGATCATTGTCAACTTGTTTAATTAATGTGTTAAGCTCTGAAATAATCCATCTATCTAGTTCTGGTCTTTGTTTAATTTCAATTGGATCTTCTTTATATTCAAAGCCATCAATATTTGCGTATAAACTGAAAAAACTATAAACGTTTTGAAGTGTTCCAAAGAATTTTCTTTTTACTTCTGCAACTCCTTCCTCATCAAATTTAAGATTATCCCAAGGATTTGAATTTGAAATCATATACCATCTAACGGCATCTGCACTATACTTATCTATCATTTCAAATGGGTCTACTGCATTACCTAACCTTTTTGACATTTTTTGACCAGTTTTATCTAATACAAGTCCATTGGATACTACATTTTTATATGAAATAGAGTTAAAAACTAAAGAGGAAATTGCATGAAGTGTATAAAACCATCCTCTAGTTTGATCTACACCTTCCGCTATAAAATCAGCAGGAAAATTTATATTTTTATCAATCAAGTCTTTATTTTCAAAAGGATAGTGAATTTGAGCGTAAGGCATAGACCCGGACTCAAACCAAACATCAATTATATCCTTTTCTCTTTTCATTGGTTGGCCATCTTTAGAGGATAATATAATTTCATCAACAATATTTTTATGTAAATCGATATTATCATAGTTTTCCTCTGACATATTTCCAATTTCAAAGCTTGAGAATGGATTAGACTTCATATATCCTTTTTTGATGGATATATTAATTTCCTTAATAAGTTCTTCAACGGATCCAATTATTTTATACTCTGAATTCTCCTCATTTACCCATATTGGTAAAGGGACTCCCCAAAATCTTGATCTTGAGAGATTCCAGTCATTTGCAGATTTAAGCCAGTTTCCAAATCTTCCCTCTCCAGTTGAATTAGGCTTCCAGTTTATATTTTTATTTAGGTTAAACATCCTTCTATTTAATTCACTAACCTTAATAAACCATGACTCCATTGGGTAGTATAAAACAGGCTTGTCAGTTCTCCAACAATGAGGATAAGAGTGAGAGTATTTTTCTACTTTGAATGCTAGATTTTTTTCTTTTAATCTAATTGCAATTTCTACATCTACTGATTTTTCTGGCATATCGTCTTCATCATAGTATTCATTTTTCACATATTTGCCACTAATCATCCCAATACCATCAATAAATTTTCCTTTTAGATCTACAAGTGGAATCTTATTGCTATTTGAATCTAAAACTTGAAGCGGGGGGACTTCAGGTTTAGAACTTTTTGCAACCCTATAATCATCTACACCGAATGTTGGTGCTGTGTGAACAATGCCAGTGCCATCTTCAGTTGTAACAAAATCTCCTAAAATTACTCTAAAAGCATTTTCAGGATTATCAATTGGTAAAGGCGATTCATCCCATATTCTTTCATATCTGAGGTTTTCAATATCTGTGCCTTTGCATGAACTAATAAAATAGTAAGGAATCTTTGAATCGGATTTTTTAAATGACTCCAATTCAACTTCATATTTAACATTAAAGAAATTTTTTGCAAATACTTTTTCAATTAGGGAATTAGCAAGAACAACTGTTATTTTTTCTTTTGTATATTGGTTAAACGTTTTGATAAATGAGTATTCTATATTAGCACCAACAGTTAATGCGGTATTTGAAGGTAAGGTCCATGGAGTTGTAGTCCAAGCAAGAAAATAAAAAGGATATAAGTGATTAAATCTCGCTGAAGTATCATTTTTAATACATTTAAATTGGGCAATTACGGATGTATCGCTAATCTGCTTATATGCTCCAGGTTGATTAAGTTCATGTGAGCTCAAGCCAGACCCCGCTGAAGGGGAATAGGGCTGAATAGTATAACCCTTATAGAGAAGTTCCTTCTCTGAAATCATTTTTATTAACCACCAAACGGTTTCCATATATTTTGGCTTATAAGTCACATAAGGATCTGACAAATCTATCCAATAACCCATTTTACTTGTTAATGATTCCCAATCACTAGTATATTTCATAACAGCTTTTTTACAGGCATTATTATATTCAGATATACTTATTTTATCACCAATATCATCTTTTGATATCCCAAGATCCTTTTCAACACCCAACTCTACTGGTAATCCATGGGTGTCCCATCCAGCTTTTCTTTTAACATTATATCCTTTTAAAGTTTTGTATCTACAAAAAGCATCTTTAATGGTTCTTGCCATGACATGATGAATTCCAGGTTTGCCATTTGCCGATGGAGGACCTTCATAAAAAATAAAATCTGAACTATTTTCTTTGTTAAATGACTTAGAAAAAATATCATTTTTTGACCAAAAATCTAAAATTTCTGATGAAATTGATGAAAGTGATAAATTTTTTGGTTCTCTAAATCCCATTATCATTAATTAAAGGCGAAAATAATGATTTTCAATCAAATAAAAGAGATTAGACTATGTTATAATTCTAAGTTTAGACCAATTTCAATAGACCTTCCAGGAGAAGAGATTCCTGAGGCAAAAGTTCTATAATGAGTATCAAAAACATTTGTCAAACCAAGTCTTAAAATTAGATTAGATAAAATATTTTTACTGCCATAAATTGATAAATTCGACCATTTTGGACTACCTAAATAGATTATACCATTATTTTCTATAATAAATGGTGTCTCATAAAGACCATCTTCCCCACCAAAACTATAACTATTTGCATCTTTTGCCTCACTAAACTTATAAATTGCTTGAATGTTAATATCTTTTTTTTTGTAAGACATTGATAAAGATCCAAACAATGGAGAAATGGATGGTAACGGTCCATATGTTTCATTTATATCACCTTGTGTGTAAGTGAGGCTATAGTCGAGTTTTAAATTATTGAGAACTTTAGAAAATCCATCAACAGAGAATCCATGGATAAATCTATTACCAAGGTTTTTATTCGAAATTGTAATTACCTCCTCACCATTGTATATAATTGTGGATAAATCAGGTGTAGTTGTATCAGAGAAAACAGTAAAATTATCCCTTGCTATATGTCTTGAGATAATTGTACTAAACCCCCTAAATGATATAAAGTTGTTATTATTAAGAGATCTAAAATCAATTCCAAGATCAAGATTATATGCATATTCTGGTTTCAAAAAAGTATTGGGTACTACAAGTAGGCCATTACTTTCCCTTATTTTTCCAATATCATCTATATTAGGATTTCTGAAACCACTTGATAAAACAGTATTAATCTGAACTTTTTTACTAGGTCTTAGCTTTATAGAAACAGTTGTTGTTAAGGCCCTGGAATATAGATCAATTTCAGATAGCTGAGGATTCACAGAAACTTGATCATCCCAATCAGCTTTAATCCCTGTAAATGTGAGTCTTGTTCCAATATTAAAAGTAAAAAACTCACTCATATTCCATGACCAATTTATGTATGAAGCAAAACTAGTATATGAGCTACCATCGCTAGGATATCTTGTTGGTATTGGAATTTTCTGACTCAAACCAGTTATTTTATTATCTGATATTTCGATCATTCTATCATATGCTCTTGAATCATTATAGTTATATGTTGATTCTAAGCCATAAGAAATCGAGTGACCACCCTCAAAATAAGTATCAAAATCACCATTTACACTGAAGACATTTAAGTCTTCAATTTGATACGATCTATTCATAGTATTAAATCTTCTTTTAATTCGACTCTCATTGATTTTTTGAATCCCAAGTGTTATAACTCCTTTCTTCATAAATTTTTTTTCAGGAAAAATTTTTAAACTGGGAGAGAGTAAGAATCTTTTTTGAGGTCCATAATACCATTCAGCAAACTTTAGCGAGTTTCCTAATGGAATGCTTAATTGATCATATCTATCTATGTCACTAGATTTAGAAAACTGAATATTAACATTCAATAGATTTGTTTCTCCAATTTTAAATAAAAACTTTTGAAATAAATCAACTTGGCTGTATTCAGTATTTTTTTGAATATTTTGATTTTTATTAACTGATGGTTCAGGGAAGAAACTATTTCTAGAGTTTTTTGAAAATAAAGGTGTTAGTCCCCAGTTTTCATAACCATGTCTTCTATTCTTTCCAATTTTAATATCACCATACTTTGAAACAGTTAGAGATGTTATACTACCCCAATTATCTTTACTGTAATTTGCAATATAATTATTAGATACTGATTGATTGGCAGATGAGTAATTTGAAGTGAAAGTTGAATTTATTTTTTTTGAAGATTTTAAAATTGGATTTTTTGTGTAGTAATGAATTACACCACCCATAGCATCTGATCCATAACCTACTGAAGATGAGCCAAAAATCACCTCAACTCTCTCTATATTGTTGGGATCTATTGTTATTGAATTTTGAAGATGTCCAGATCTGTAAATAGCATTATTCATTCTTACTCCATCAACAACAATTAATACTCTATTTGCTTCAAATCCTCTTATTATTGGGCTTCCACCTCCTCCTTGGCTCTTTTGAACTCTCACTCCTGGACTAAGTTCAAGAAGCTCTGCACCAGATGAAGGTGATGTTAAAAAAACATCTGTTGATTTTATAACAGATACTTTCTCGGCGACCTGACTTGTATTAGATTCTGATCTTGCAACAGATAAGATTACCTCATCAAGTGCTTGGTTTTCCTCTTGTAAATATATTATACTTCCATCAATGATAGTCTCCTTAAACCTTTCTAAAATTGAATAACCAAGTAATTGAAAATATATTTTATCATTTTCAGAAAAAACTTTTAAATCAACAACTCCATCAGTATTTGTTATTATTGATTTTGATTTGTCTTCATTGTATATAAGAACATCTGGAAGGTTTTCGTTCGTTGTTTGGTCTTTTAATGAAATTTGCTGACTATATGATTGACTTAAAACAAGCAGAAATAGAACTACAATATTTTGAATTCTAGCCAATTTATTTAAAAATTTCAGTAAATACATTAATTGATTTCGGTGTTTTGAACATTTGTAAATGTAGAGAATAATAGTCAATTATCTTATTTAGAATTCTTGCTCTGGACTTTCTACTAATACTCATTGTATTTAAATCCTCAAATTTCATGCCTAATAAATTATTAAATAATCTCAAATCCTCTCCTTTTATAAATTCATTTATAGGCTTAACGTTTGTGGATGTACCAGATTCAAGACAAAAATAAATATCATTTTTATTTTTAATATTTGGATAGAAACCAATAAATTTTGTAAGCTCCACTAAAAATTTAATATGATAAATGTTACAATTTTTAGTCTTATCATACCAAAGAAGACTATTGAGTAAAAAATTAAATAAATCTTGATTTTTTTGAAGCTCCTCTTTAAATACATTATTGAGTATTTCCGAGAGAAAAACAATTACTGAACTTTTTTGAACATCAGTGTAAATTGAGTCAAATAAGAATTCTGATTTTACTTCTTTAATATATCCTAAATTTTTATTCTCATTATAAGAATAATTCAAACTAATAATATTAAGTGGGAAGAAGTGTGCTTTACTAAATCTTGATTTTTTTGTGCTGTATAATCCTTTAACTAAAAATGATTTAAATCCTATGTCTTCAAGATAGCAAGAAACTATTAAGCTAGTTTCACCATATTTTACGGACTTAATTACAAGCGCTCTTGAATTGGACATATAGACTAAACTACACCTTGTGCCAGCATTGCATCAGCCACTTTAACAAAACCAGCAATATTTGCTCCCTGAACATAATTTACATGGTCTCTTAGAGTACCATAATCCAAACATGACGAGTGAATATCAGACATGATTTCTTTTAGCTTGCCATCAACAACTTCTCTTGACCAAGTATATTTTAAAGAGTTTTGAGCCATTTCTAATCCAGAGACAGCAACTCCACCTGCGTTTGATGCTTTGCCTGGAGCATATTTAATTTTATTCTTTAGGAATAAGGCTACAGCATCAGATGTACATGGCATGTTAGCTCCTTCACCAATTGTTTTACACCCATTTTTTAGCAATACTTTTGCATTGTTAAGGTTAAGTTCATTCTCTGTTGCACAAGGTATAGCAATATCACATTTAATAGACCATGGACTCTTATTCAAATAAAAATCAGCTTTTGAGTATTTTTTCACATATTCGGATATCCTTTCTCGTTTCACATTTTTAAGTTCCATAATATACTTTAGTTTTTCTTTGTCAATTCCATCCCTATCATATATGTATCCTGATGAATCAGAGAGTGTTAATACTTTGGCTCCCATATCTATACACTTCTCTGTTGCATATTGTGCAACATTTCCAGAACCAGAAACTACTACAGATTTATTTTTTAAACCATCGTTATTAACCTTTAACATTTCATTGATAAAATAAACAACACCATATCCTGTAGCTTCTGGTCTAATAAGAGATCCTCCCCAAGAAACACCTTTACCTGTTAAGACGCCAGAAAATTCATTCTTTAATCTTTTGTATTGTCCAAATAAATAACCAATTTCTCTTCCACCAACTCCAATATCTCCTGCAGGGATATCTTTATTTGGACCAATATGTCTAAATAATTCTGTCATAAAACTTTGACAAAAACGCATAACCTCAGTATCAGATTTCCCTTTAGGATCAAAATCTGATCCGCCTTTTCCACCACCCATTGGAAGAGTAGTAAGTGCATTTTTAAATACCTGTTCAAAGGCAAGAAATTTTAGTATGCTCATATTTACAGATGGATGAAACCTTAAACCACCTTTATATGGACCAATTGCAGAGTTCATCTCAATTCTATATCCTCTGTTTACTTTAATTTCTTCATTATCATCAATCCATGCTACTCTAAAAGAAACAACTCTTTCTGGTTCTACCATCCTTAGTAAGATGTTTTGACCATAATAAATATCTTTTGAAACTAT
>CAJPUS010000078.1 GCA_905380995.1 uncultured Flavobacteriaceae bacterium | reverse complement strand
TGCAATTGACCCTGTACCATTTTCAAATTATTTATGGTGGTTCATTTTCTCGGTCTTATTTCATCTGATATATCAATCAAACACAAATAAAGAATTCATAGTATCCACAAATATTTTGGTTGTTCATTTTTTATTTTTTGGGATGTTAGCGGTTTTTCTTTAGATTTATATCAAATAAAAGATAATGAAATATATATTTACAATTTTATCTCTGGCTTTATTTACAAGTTGTGATATGCCAGCTGAAACAAAAGCAGATACTGATGAACCAGAAGGTCTTCATACATCCTCAGAATGGCAAATTTGGGCATACTCAACAGCTGCTCCTGAGTATATAGCTTCTGATGCTACAGTTTTTGATGGTCCACCTGATATGGGTGGTAATCTTCTTAGAGAGGGATCCAATGGATGGACTTGCTTGCCTGCTAACCCAAGAGGTCAATCTGATCCTGAAAATGGATGGGTTGATGCACACGAAGCGATGCCTTTATGTGGTGACGAAGAAGTCTTTAAATGGATTGGAGCTTACTTTGCTGGAGAAACCCCAGTAATGGATAAAGATGGATATGCTTGGATGCTTCATGGAGACATGGGAGAAGACAATACCATGGCTGGAGTTTTAATGAAAGAAGATGCAGCTCCAGGACAATGGATTGAGTCTGGTCCTCACTTAATGAGAATGCCTGCTGATCCTTCTACATTAGATGGGATGACTACTGACTTTGCTTCAGGTGCGCCTTATGTAATGTTTGCTGGAACAGTTTATGCACATGTAATGTATCCTATGGTAGGTTATTATGATTACCAAACAGAATCTGCACCATAATAATTTAACTGACATAATTAAAAAACCCCTCATGTATTGAGGGTTTTTTTATGGAATAATTTAAATATATACACATGATTTGATTAAATTTAGATTATGGAATATTTACTTGTTATAACAGTACTTATTGGATCTGTAATTGGACTTTACTTTTTCATAAAAAAGCAAATTGAGATAAACTCAAAAGAGAGTAAAAAAGAGTTTGAATCTAAACTTGACACTTTTGTTGAGGCATTTAAATTAGAGTCAGCTAAAAACTTAGCAAATCAAATTAAAGATTCAAAAGAAGATCAAAGGAATATGTCTGATACTCTCGAAAAGGTAACTAAAGAACTCGAAAAGATTAAAGGAACCAATGAACAAGTCCTAACATTTGCAAATCAGATGAAAACACTTGAAAAGATTTTAGGAAATCAAAAACAAAGAGGTATTCTTGGAGAAATTCAACTTGAGAATTTACTTGCAAATGTATTACCTCCTGAACTTTTTCAAATGCAATACTCATTTAATAACAATGAGGCTGTTGATGCTATTATAAAAGTTGGAGAATTTGTTATTCCTATTGATGCAAAATTTTCTTTAGATAATTACAACAAAATGATAGAAAGTGATGAGACAGATACTGAAAGATTAAATGATTTAGAAAGAAAGTTTAAAAATGACATAAAAAATAGAATTGATGAAACATCCAAATATATAAGGCCTAACGAAGGAACTGTTGATTATGCATACATGTTTATTCCTGCTGATGGATTATACCAAGACCTATTAAACAACAAGGTTGGATCTTTAAAAATAAATCAAAGAGATCTCGTTTCATACGCATATCAAAAAAAAGTAATGATTGTTTCCCCAATGAGCTTATTCCCTATGCTTCAAGTTACAAGTAAAGCTTTAAATAATATGAAAGTTGAAGAGTCTATTCAAGAAATTCAGATGAACATTGAAAAATTAGGAAATCATTTAAAAGCATATTTAACTTATCATGAAAAATTAGGAAATAGTTTAGGTACTGTTGTTAATCATTACAACGAAAGTAATAAGGAATTTAAAAAAATCGATAAAGACATAACTAAATTAACTTCAAATCGAGCTAGTATAGGAATAGATGCTGAAAGTATTGAAAAACCTTTAATAGAGGATTAAAAAAAAGCCCTCCATTAGGAAAGCTTATTTAGTTGCCTTATGCAACACACAACATACAAATGTAATGATTTTTATCAACTTGACTTTAAGAAAATCAAAAAGTCTGCTATAACATTTTTAATATTTTCTAAATCTTCAGTAAAATGATTAATCATAATGCTAAAAACATATAGTTTTCCTTTATTAGTAATTATATAGCCCGAATAGTTATGATTATTTTTTAAAGTCCCAGTTTTTCCCCAAACAAAATCTTCTTCATTCTCAATTATATAGTTTTCAGGAAATATTTTTTTTATTCTATCAAATCCAATTAAATTATAAATATCATGTAAAGATAAAATTACTGATTCAGGTGTCACTAAGTTATATCTTGACAAACCAGATCCATCAAACAATTCAATTTGATTTGAAATTTTTTGAATTAATCTTACCCCTTTATCTACTGATATAGTATCATTTAATCGAAAAGAAATATTTGCAGCTATACTTTCTGAAATTAAATTATCAGAATCTTTTAGTATAGCAGAGTATATTTCATCCACCTGATTGGTGTTCAATGAACTATAATCTTTTAATTCGTTTTTATTAAATTCTACTTTATTTCCAAAGGAATTTTCAAGCAAGCTAATGGTATTTTTTCTTGATGTTATAAATGGAGAATATATTGTATCTCCAAGTTTTATCAAAGATGGATTTACAAAAAATTTATTCTCTGTTTCAGATCTATATATTTTCTTCTTTTGATCAAAATCAAAGATAATTTTATATTTACTAGGAATGACTTCTATTTCTCCGTTATAATTTTTTATTATTTGTACAACATTTCCATAAATCGGCATCTCTGATCGTTCAGCTTGGTAATAACTATTATAATCATCCCAAGCCCAACCTGGACCATATTTATTAAGATCAATTTTTGGAGCATGATATACTATGTATTTAAATTCCTTTATAAATTTTACTAAATCTTTATCTATATATTTTGGATGTAAAAGTAATGGATAACCTGTGGGAGAAATTTTCAAAGTATCATTTAAAACTTTATAATTTATAATTGGTATAGAGTCTCCATAGTATATTGAACCCAGTAATGTTGAAATTTTAACATTAGATGCTGGAGTCATGTAGATATCAATTCCTGACCCAACAATCTTTTTTTCCTTATCTATTCGCTTAACTGCGATTGAAACTATACTTCCATTTAAATAATCATTATTAGATATCCACCTATCAATTTTTTTATTAGATATCTGAGAGAATAAACTTGAGGAGAAAAATATTAAAAGGATTATTTTTTTCATTGTAGCAAGTTAAATAAAAAGATATATAAAGATTCATGCAAAATTTAAATAAATTTTAAATTTTTTTGATAAAAAAATTTAATAAATAATATTATTAAAGTAGCTTATATATTTAAAACAAACATGGCCTCTACATTTCAATTAGCAACCATGATTTTACCTCAATTAGAGCAGAACACTCATGGAGTTGAAGTAGTAGGTATGTTCTTTTTTGACGAAAACGCGAATGTGTTGAGAAAAGGTAATGAAACAGGAGAACGACTTAATAAAATAGCTAAGGAAAGTGGAATGTTAATAATGGCTTGTGACCAATGTGCTCTTAGAAGAGATTTAGCTGATGGGGATTTTGAACAATGTGGGACTGGAAATGTTCAACCTAAAAATATGATTGAAGTGGGACAAGTTGGTTGTTTCCCGCAATTGTATAGTTCGTTGGGTGGTAATATGCCAAATTTAGTAATAACACTTTAGATATAAATTAATATATCAGAAATCAATTTATTTAATTTTACCTCAGGTTTATCTCTAATTAAAAAACCCCTGTAGTCTTGTACAACAGGGGTTGTATTTTAATTTGGCGGTCTGGACGGGACTCGAACCCGCGACCCCCTGCGTGACAGGCAGATATTCTAACCAACTGAACTACCAGACCAAAAACGGATTCAAATATAATTATTTTGAGTTATAAAGCTGCATTAATTGCATCTTCATAAGTTTTTTTTGGAGCTACACCAACTTGTCTTGAAACTAGCTCTCCATCTTTAAATAATAGAACTGTTGGTATATTTCTAACTCCGTACTTGGCAGCAAATTCTTGATTTGCATCGACATCTATTTTACCAACTAAAGCTTTACCCTCGAAATCTTTACTAAGTTCATCTATAATCGGACCTACCATTCTACACGGACCACACCATTCTGCCCAAAAATCTACAAGCACAGGTTTATCTGATTTTAAAACTTTTTCTTCAAAAATTGAGTCGTTTAATTCTAATGCCATATTTATTTTTT
>CAJPUS010000077.1 GCA_905380995.1 uncultured Flavobacteriaceae bacterium | reverse complement strand
ACTTGATTTTCCTGTAAAAGAAAGAATAAAAGTTTTAACCAAATTTTCAGATAGAATTAAAAATAATATTCAAGAACTTGCCCTCTTAGCTGCTTCTGAAGGAGGCAAACCTCTTCAAGATTCAGTTGTAGAAATTATAAGAGGCTCAGAGGGAGTTGATTCAGCCATAGAGTGTTTAAAATCTGAATCTGGAAATGTAATACCTATGGATATTAATGAGGCTTCAGCAGATAGAATAGCTTTTACACAAAAAGAACCAATAGGATTAGTCTTAGCAATAAGTGCTTTCAATCATCCATTTAATCTTATTATTCATCAAATAATTCCAGCAATTGCTACTGGTTGTGTTGTTATAGTGAAGCCTGCTGAAGATACCCCTCTTTCTTGTAAAAAAATAGTTGACATACTCTATGCTTCAGGATTACCACGAGATAGATGTTTTTTTATAATGCCTGAAAACTTGGAACTTGCTAGTAAAGTTGTTCAAGATAAAAGAATTGATTTTTTTAGTTTTATAGGTTCTGCAAAAGTTGGATGGATGCTAAGAACCAAAATTTCTTCAGGCACAAGGTGTGCACTTGAGCATGGCGGAATGGCTCCTACTTTTCTTACACAAACAGGTGACTTAGTTAATGCATCAAAACTTCTTACCAAAGGTGCTTTTTATCACGCTGGACAAGTTTGTGTTTCAGTTCAGAGAATTTTTGTTCATAAAAAGGTTTATGATGATTTTATGGATTTATTTAAAAAAAATATAAACGATATGAAGATTGGAGATCCATTGAGAAAAGAAACACAAATTGGACCATTAATAAGACCTTCAGAAGTTAATAGAGTTGAAAGCTGGGTAACTGAATCTGTAAATAATGGGGCTAAATTACTTTGTGGTGGAAAGAGAGTATCAGATACATGCTATGATAAAACAGTTTTAATTAATCCTAAATTAGCTGATAAAGTTTCAAAAATGGAAATTTTTGGTCCTGTCGTAAATATTTATGAATATGAGGATTTAGAAAAAGCAATTTTAATTGCTAATAATACGAATGTATCCTTTCAGTCATCAATTTTCTCAAATGAAATTGATCAAGTAATGAATTTTTTCAAAAAAATTAATGCTTCAGCAGTTTTTCACAATGATCATACTGCGTTCAGAGTTGATTGGATGCCATTTGCAGGTTTAAAATGCTCGGGACAAGGAGTTGGAGGAATTAAATATACCATGCGTGAAATGCAAGTAGAAAAAATGTTAGTGTTGAGAAAATAATTTTTAAAGGAGTTCTTATGAAGTCATCAGATTTATTTATAAAATGTTTAGAAGAAGAAGGCGTTACAAAAATTTTTGGTATTCCGGGAGAGGAAAATGCAGATTTTATGATTTCTCTAAAAAAAAGTAAAAAAATTGAGTTTGTTTTATGCAGACACGAGCAAGCTGCTGCATTCATGGCTGATGTTTATGGAAGGTTAACAGGAAAAGCAGGAGTTTGTCTTGCAACATTAGGTCCTGGTGTTACTAATTTAATGACTGGATTAGCTGATGCAAACATGGACAGAGCTCCAGTAGTAGCAATAATCGGGCAAGGATCTACACAAAGGCTTCATAAAGAAAGTCATCAAATTATGGATTCAATAAGTATGGTCGCACCAATCTCAAAATGGGCTCAAACAATATTGTCACCAAGAAATATTACTGAAGTTGTTAGAAAAGCTTTCAAAGTAGCAGAAACTGAAAAGCCAGGTGTCTCTGTTATTGAACTTCCAGAAGATTTGGCAAAAGAAGAAATTAACGATAGTCCCATAAAACCTTCACTTATAAGGCGACCTGCAGCAGATAATAGAGCAATTGAAGAAGCTGTAAAATTATTACTCAGAGCTAAAAATCCAATTATTCTTGCAGGTAATGGTACAATTAGAAAAAGAGCTTCTAATAGATTAAGAATCTTGGTTGAGAGTTTGGGAGTAGGAGTAATAAATACATTTATGGGGAAAGGATCAATTTCTGCAGAGGATCAACACAGCTTATTTACTATTGGATTAGGAAGTGGAGATTACAATAATCTCGCTATTGACGAATCAGACCTTGTGATTGCTGTTGGATATGATTTAGTGGAATATAGTCCGTCGGCTTGGAACAGAATTCAGAAAGGTCAAAAAAATGTTATTCATATTGATTATACACCTGCCGAGGTTGACAGAAATTACATTCCTAATGTTGAGATCATAGCAGATCTAGCTGGGGCACTTTACCAATTAAATAAAGCTCTTGTAGAAAAAGTAGGAAAAAACAATATTCCAATATTTGATATTAAATCTAGAGAAAAAGCAAGATCAACAATGCTTAATCACTTAAATCAGGATAATGAAGACGATTCTTTTCCAATGAAACCTCAAAGAGTTTTATCAGATGTGAGAAAAGTAATGAATGAAGATGATATTATTTTGTCTGATGTTGGAGCACATAAAATGTGGGTTGCTCGTGAATACAATTGTACTAAACCAAATACATGCCTGATCTCAAATGGATTTTGTACAATGGGCTTCGCATTACCAGGGTCTATGGGAGCAAAAATGGTTTTTCCTGATAGAAGAATTTTATCAATAAATGGAGATGCTGGATTTTTAATGAATGTACAAGATTTAGAAACTGCTGTGCGACATAAACTTAATGTTGTGGCAGTTGTGTGGTTAGATGGTGAATATGGTCTTATAAAATGGAAACAACAAATTCAATTCAGTGGTGAACATTCTGATTTAAAATTTAAAAATCCTGATTTTGAGACACTTGCAAAATCTTTAGGAATGTGGGGAGCTCAAATTTCTTCAGCAGATCAATTCATTCCAGCCCTTGAAGAAGCTTTTAATCAAAGAGGACCTGCTATTATTGGTGTGCCAGTAGATTATTCGGAAAATATGAGATTGACAGAGCATCTTGGAAAAGTATCTGCTATAATATAATTAAGACTATTGAATCTTTTTTTATATTTATTTTTATTCAGTAAAGGGTCATTCAAAGATTTGTCTAAGTCCGATATTTTTAATTAATTTTATAATATGGAAGTTCCTCGGTATTTGTTACTCCCATTGCGGCAATTCTCTCGATAATTTGTAAAGCTTTTTGAAATTTTCTCTCGTTTACATCGTGATTGTTGGAATTAAAGTTTTCACCACATAATGCAACGCCATAATTCGTCTGAACAGGCCTAATTACCCTTCCCCTGGATAAACCATCAGTTAATGCAGAAAAAATAAATTCATCTTGTTGGGCAATAGTTATATCTCTATCTGCTAAAAATTCTCTCACTTTTTTTTCTGCATCAAGTGTTAAATTCCAAAATTCTGTTTCACTAGATGTAAGTTCTCCTGATACAAAATCAAATGCCAGACAAAAAGAAAGAAATAGTTTTTCGTAGATATTTGCATCTTTCCAAGCAGATAATTCCATACTTTTCCAGACAGACACATTCATTTCATTATATACCTTTGGTATTCTTTCAAAAAATATCTTATGTAAACTATGATCATTCTTTGGCTTATCAATTTTATCATCTTTATATAGATCAACAGCAGCATAACTGTTACAGGTGCATCTTTCATCTGATAAAAGTTTTTTTTTATATACTTTTGAGCATCTCTTTGAGTTATCTAGCAATCCTTCACATAGCATATAAGTAAAATCTCTATCTTTGACAAATTGCTGCTTACTAATCCAATTAAATCTATTTTTAAATTCTAAATAAGATTTTCTATGATTCCAAAGTTTCCAGGTTAATTTTTCTACTGGACCAAAGGTTAAATAATTAGAACTAACATCAATAACTAGGCAGTTTTCTTTTTTTTCAGCTGATCTCAATCCTCTTCCAACAGATTGCCCCCAAAATACTTTTGATAAAGTAGGTCTCAGGTGAACAATTATGTTGCAATTTGGGTTATCCCATCCTTCAGATAGAACTCCAACAGATACTAAACACTCTATTTTACCTTTTTCATGTTCTTCAAGTATCTTTATTCTTTTTTTTAAAGGAGTTTTTGCAGTAATAATCTCAACATTTAATTTTCTTTCTTCAATTTGCCTTTTTGTTTCTTCGGCGACCAAAACATCAGGACAAAACCATGCAGATATAGGTTTTATATTTAATTTTTGTCTCTCTTCAATGTATATTCTACAAGCATATTCAATCATTGAAGATTTTATTATCGCATTTGAAAGCTGTTCAATTGGAAAATCGCCCGTTGAAATATCCATATTTAATAAGTCTAAATCATGAATAAAATAGGGCAGATATTTTGCCGGAACTAAAACTTTTTCATCAATTAATTCTTCAATATCAGCACAATCAATTATTGCGTCAAATGCTAAACCAAGCTGATCTTTCTGATCTCCTGTTCTTCTCTCTGGTGAAGCTGTTAGCCCTAATAATTTGGTATTTTCTTTTGAGTGAATATCAAACTCGTCTAATAATTCTTTATAAGCCTGTCCATTCGGCGAAACTCTGTGAGCTTCGTCTATTATGAGTAAATCACATTCCCTAATGGATTTAATTAAAAAATCTCTTGACCTTAGATTAGTTGAAATTAAGACATCATATTGATCAAAAGGTTTGCCGTCTTCAGATAAACCTAATTTTTTTACTTTATGTTGATTTGAAAGACCTCTTTCCAATTGTTCTAACAAAACTAATCTGTGGCATAGCACTACAATTTTTTTATTTCTGTAAAATTGATTAATTATTTCGCTTGCTAAAACAGTTTTCCCAGCTCCAGTTGGAGCTTTAAGTATAAATTTTTTATAGTTCTGAATTATTGTTGGAAATTGGTCAATAACTTTTTGTTGCCATCTTCTTAATTTCATAATTAAGTTAGTTTATATTATTTTATATTGATTATCTATTAGTCTTTATGTAAATAAATACAAAATAACTTTTATAAAAAAATGTTAGTAAGTATTTTAAAATCCAAAATACACAGAGCAGTTGTTACTGATACTTTCTTAAATTATGAGGGCTCTTGTGCAATTGACGAAATTTTATTAGATAAAGCCAATATTAGTGAATATGAAATGCTTCATGTATATAACTTAAACAATGGCAAACGTTTCACAACATATGCAATTAAAGCAAAAAAAAATTCAGGTGCTGTTACTCTTAATGGGGCTGCAGCTCACCTTGCAAAGAAAGATGATTTAATTATTATTTGTACTTACGGACAAATAGAAATTAAAAATGTAAAAAAAATTCCTCCTACACTTGTGTATCTTGAGAAAAATACTAACAAAATTAGCCATATAAAAAATCAAATACCAATTCAATGTTAAGGTGCACCAAATGCCGAGATCAAGTATAATTATCATCGTTTTAATTACTATTTTAGCAGTTTCGAGTTACTGGTTTTCAAGAAATAAAGAAATCCCTCCATGGATGAAGTGTAAAGAATCATTATTTGTACAAGTATTATTTAATAAATGTACTCCTACTCAAAGAACTTTTGAAAATAATTAACATTTAAATCAACTATTTATAATAAAAATTTAATTGTTTACCTTAATTTAATTTTTTTTCCAGTAAATCTATCATAAGAGTACTTATTCCCTTTTTTATCGTATGAAATATCATATCTTATAAAGTCAAAATTTGTAACAATAATAACCCCACACACCGCTATCCAACTAAGATGAATAAGAGCTATTTTCCGTTTATATAAAGGAATAAAGATATTTAAGAATAAGAAAAAAAAGTTTAGAGAAGTCAAAATGGCTCACAATATTAAACGAACAATG
>CAJPUS010000076.1 GCA_905380995.1 uncultured Flavobacteriaceae bacterium | reverse complement strand
ATTATCTTTTGTTTGTTTATGACCTAAGCTCAATTTTCTGCCATCAACATCTAAGTCCAATATAACTACTTCAATTTTATCATCAATTGATAAAAATTCTGAAGGATGTTTTATTTTTTTTGTCCAAGATAAGTCAGAAATATACACCAGACCGTCAATACCCTCCTCCAGTTCAATAAATACTCCAAAATTTGTAAAGTTTCTTACTGATCCTTTATGTTTAGATCCAATTGGAAACTTACTTGTAATATCTGTCCAAGGATCTTCAGATAGTTGTTTCATACCAAGCGACATTTTCCTTGACTCCCTATCTAAGTTGAGAACCACAGCTTGAATATTATCGCCAACATTAACAAAATCTTGAGCACTTCTGAGATGAGTAGACCAAGACATTTCTGAGACGTGAACTAAACCTTCAATTCCCTCACCGATTTCAATAAAAGCGCCATAATCTGCAATGACAACTACTTTTCCAGAAACTTTAGAGCCCTCCTTTACGTCATCTCCTAATTTATCCCATGGATGATCAGTTAATTGTTTTAAACCAAGTTGAATTTTAGATTTATCATCGTCAAAATCAAGTATTACAACTTTTATATTTTGATCAAGCTCTATGATTTCACTAGGATGATTTATCCTACTCCAAGATAAATCTGTGATATGAATAAGACCATCAACACCTCCTAGGTCAACAAATACTCCATAAGAAGTCATATTTTTAACAGTCCCCTCAAGAACCTGACCCTTTTCAAGTTGACTAATTATTCCCTTTTTCTGTTCCTCGATATCTGCTTCAATGAGAGCCTTGTGAGATACAACTACATTTTTAAATTCATGGTTTATTTTGACAACTTTGAAATCCATGTTTTTGTTTGTATACTGATCATAATCTCTAATAGGTTTAACATCAATTTGAGATCCAGGTAAAAATGCTTCTATTCCAAAAACATCTACAATCATACCTCCTTTAGTCCTACATTTAACAAAACCTTGAACAACTTCACCTTTATCATGAGCGTCATTAACTCTCTCCCAAGCCTTAATAACTCTTGCTTTTCTATGAGAGAGAATTAATTGTCCAGATTTATCTTCGCGGGTATCAACAATTACTTCAACAACGTCCCCAACTTTTAATTCAGGATTGTATCTGAATTCATTCTTAGATATAACTCCCTCAGACTTAGCGTTTATATCAATAATTACATCTTTTTCAGTTAGGTGAATTACCTCACCTTGCATTATATTATCATCAGAAGTATCTACAAAGTTTTTTTCAACAAGTTTTTCAAATTCATTAATTTGTTTTTCATCAAGTTCATCTATACCTTCTTGATATTGATGCCAATTGAAATTAGTTAGAAAATCATTTTGAGGCTCAGTTTTTTTTGACACACCTTTGTTAGCATTAGACTTTTTTTCTGTAGTTTTATTTGAAGAGGATTTGTTAGGTTTTTCTGACTCCTCAATGTTGGTATTTACGCTATTTTCTTCACTCATAGAGCGCAAAAGTATAATTAATTAAATTATTGGCAAAATTAGATCAGTTTTTTATCTAATCAGATTTAACTTTTTTAAGCATTTTTTTATAAACCTCCTCAATTGTAAGGTTTGAAACATCAATTTTATATGCATCGTCAGCTTTTCTTAATGGGGCAATCTCTCTTGTTGAGTCAATTTTATCTCTAAGTTTGATCTCTTTTTCAATTACATCAACATTAACTGACTTATCATTAATTTGTTTATGTCTTCTCTCAGCCCTAATTCTAGGTTCAGCAATTAAGAAAAATTTAAAATTTGCATTAGGAAAAACAACTGTACCAATATCTCTTCCATCAACTACTAACGAGTTTAATTCAGCTGATTTTCTTAGTTGATCATAAACAAACTTTCTAATTTCTGGTTTTTTTGCATAATTGCTAACATTTAAAGATACCCTATGGCCTCTTATTCTGTCTGTAATATCAATATCATTTAAGTAAATCCTAAAAAACCCTTCGTTATAAGTTTGTTCAATGTTGATCTGATCAAAAATTTCTTGTGAAACAATTAAATCATAATTTATATTATTATTTAAGAGATAGTAAGTAATAGCTCTGTAATAAGCACCAGAATCTCTATAGTCAAAATCTAAATTAACAGCTATTTTCTTTGCTTGAGTACTCTTACCAGTTGATGCTTGTCCGTCTATAGCAATAATTACTTTATTCAAATCAAATTATCTTTGGGTTAACAACTTTTCGATTTGTTATAGAATTTGAAATAACATCTTTCATTGAGTCAACATACACAAAGTTTAAACCTTTAAGATACTTAGAATTTATTTCCTGAATATCTTTTTTATTGTATGAACTTAAAATTATTTCTTTAATATTTGCTCTTTTTGCAGCAAGGATTTTTTCTTTTATTCCACCAACCGGTAGAACCTTTCCCCTTAAAGTAATCTCACCGGTCATTGCAATACTTTTCTTTACTCTTTTTTGAGTAAATAATGACACTAACGAGGTTAAAATTGTAATTCCTGCACTAGGCCCATCTTTAGGAGTGGCTCCCTCAGGAACATGAATGTGGATATTATATTTGGAATAGTCAAGTTCTTTTTTAATACCTAGTACTTTTTGATTCGACTTAATATACTCTAATGCAATAATTGCAGATTCTTTCATTATTTTTCCTAAATTTCCAGTAATAGAAAGGTTTCCTTTTCCATCAGAAATTGATGACTCAATAAATAAAATTTCACCTCCAACGGATGTCCATGCGAGTCCTGTAACTACTCCTGCTACAATATTACTCTCGTATTTATCTCTAAAGAATTTTTTTGGACCAAGGACATTTTTAAGAAAATTCTCATCTTTCAAATTATTTAGTTTAGAATCGGAAACTATATTTTTTGCTCTATTTCTAATTAATTTTGCTATCTGCTTCTCTAAATTACGGACACCTGACTCTCTTGTATAATCACTAATAATTTCTTTTAGTAAGCTGCTTGGTATTTTAAAATCATTAAGCTTCATCCCATGTTCTATTAACTGTTTTTTAACAAGAAATTTTGTTGCAATTGAAACCTTTTCCTCTGTGGTATAACCAGATACATTTATTAACTCCATTCTATCTAGGAGAGCAGGATGCATTGTTGATAAATTATTTGCAGTTGCAATAAACATTACCTTAGATAAATCATATCCAACTTCAAGAAAATTGTCATGAAATGAGTTATTCTGCTCAGGATCAAGAAGTTCTAAAAGAGCTGATCCAGGGTCTCCTTGAGCACCACTTGAAATTTTATCTATCTCGTCTAAAACAAAAACTGGATTTGATGTACCTGATTTTCTAATACTTTGAATAATCCTACCTGGCATTGCTCCAATATAAGTCTTCCTATGACCTCTAATCTCAGCTTCATCTCTTAACCCTCCAAGAGAAACCCTAACATACTCTCTATTAATAGATTTTGCAATTGATTTACCTAAAGATGTTTTACCAACCCCAGGAGGTCCGTACAGACAAAGTATAGGAGATTTCATATCACTTCTCAGTTTCAACACAGCTAGGTATTCAATTATTCTTTTTTTAACATCATCGAGTCCAAAGTGGTCTCTATCTAATATTTTTTGCGCTTTATTCAAATCAAAATTATCTTCTGAATAATTTTCCCAAGGTAGGTCAACAATCAAATCCAGATAGTTTCGCTGGACAGAATATTCTGCAAGCTGCGAGTTCATTCTTTTCAACTTTGATAATTCCTTGTCAAAATGGATTTTAATCTCTTGATTCCATTTTTTATCTTTACCTCTATTTTTAAGATCTTGAATATCCTCTTGGAAAGAGTTTTCTCCGAGCTCTTCTTGAATTGTCTTCATTTGTTGTTGAAGATAGTATTCACGTTGCTGCTGATCTAAATCATTTCTCACTTTAGATTGTATATCATTTTTTAAAGCAAGTTTTTCATATTCAACATTTAAAAATTTTAAGCATTTTAATGCTCTATTTTCTATGTTTAAACTTGAGAGTAAATCTTGTTTATCTTTAATATTAATGTTCATATTTGAGCAAACAAAATTTATAAGAAAAGCAGAACTGTGAATATTCTTTATTGCAAAAGATGCTTCAGATGGAATGTTTGGATTTTCCTTAATAATCTTTAATGCAATATCTTTTATCGCATCAATTGTTGCTGTAAATTTTGTATTTGATGTTCTTTGTCTTTTATCAGATATCGGATTTATAGTCGCTTGAATATATGGGTCTGTCTTTACAATTGAATTGATTTTAAATCTTTTCTTTCCTTGGATTATTACAGTTGTATTACCGTCTGGCATCTTTAAAACTCTTAAAATTTTTGCTACCGTTCCTATATTGAAAATGTTTTCAATTGATGGATTCTCAATTTTAATATTTTTTTGAGCTACAACTCCAATTAACTTGTTAGATTTATTTGCGTCATTAATAAGTTTTATTGACTTATCTCTAGCAGCATTGATAGGAATTACAACACCCGGAAATAAGACTGTGTTAGTTAAAGGAAGGATTGGTAATACCTCTGGAAGATTTTCTTTTTCTAGAGCTTCTTCATCTTCAGATGTCATTAGCGGAATAAATTCAGATTCCTCACCCAAATCATCAAATGACATTTTGTCCATATTATTAAATATTACACCCATTTATTTTATTTTAAGTCATTTTGTCACAAAAAGATTTAAATTTCCTTTAAATATGTTTCATACAAAAACGACTATATTATAAGGACAAAAGCTATGCCAACTTATTTTTATCAATTTTTGGAACTCTTGTCAATAAAATAGCACCTAGGAAGAAGAAGAACATAAAAATTATCACAGAAAACCTAACTGTTCCTGTAATTTGTGCAGCAATAGCATAGAAAATCATACCAAAAACAATTCCAATTTTTTCAGTGACATCATAAAAACTAAAAAAAGATGTGGTATCCTTTGTTTCAGGAATAAATAATGAATATGTAGCCCTTGCAACTGGTTGTGTACCTCCCATTAGTAGACCAACAAGACCAGCAATCATGTAGAACTGGATAGGTGACTTTATAAAATATGCATAGAGGCAGACTGTTCCCCATAAAAAAATTGCAAAAGTTAAAATTAAAATATTACCATATTTCTCTGCCATTTTTGTAAAAATGTATGCTCCAGCAATAGCTACCACTTGAATAAGTAAAATACTTATTATAAGACCAGATGTCTGCTCAGATGAACTGGCCCATTCAATCTCACTTACGCCGAAATATGATGCTATATATAGTACTGTTTGTAATGAAAAGGAAAAAATAAAGAAAGCAAATAAGAATCTAGTAAATCTTTTGCTAGTTCTTATAAATTTATAAACATTTTTTAATTCTTTAAAGCCATTCCATATAATATTTTTTTGAATTTTTACACCTTTGTTTCCTCTCGGCAAGTAATAGAATGAGTATTGGCTAAATGAAAGCCACCAGACACCAACTATTGCAAACGAAGATTTCATGGCAGCTATTTCTGAGTTAAACCCAAAAGTTTCATAGAAATTAATCATAATAAGATTAATTAATAAAAGTATTACGCTACCAATATAGCCCATTGTATAACCCTTAGCACTAACTTTATTGGTTTGATTAGGATAGGTTATATCAGTCAAGTACGAATTATAATATACTAAGCTACCCCAGAATCCAATTAGTCCAAGTGTGTAAAATAATAGACTAATTTCAATTGTTTCCAGTTCAAACCAATATAATCCTATACACGAGAGAGAACCAACATAAACAAAAAATTTCATAAATATTTTTTTGTTACCAACAAAATCAGCAATTCCACTTAATAAGGGAGATAAAAATGCAATCAATAAAAAAGAAAAGGCAGATACAGAACTTATTAATGTATCCTTATTAATACTGAGATTTAATATTTCTACTGAGTTGGTTTGAGAAAAAACATATTGAGAATAATATATTGGAAATATAGCAGATGAAATAACTAAAGAGTAAACTGAATTTGCCCAATCGTATAAAGCCCATGCACCAATAATTTTTTTACTTCCTTTTAGATAATCGGTTTTTTTATTAGACATAAATTTAAATGATTCCCAAATTAAGCAAATAAATCAAAAGATATATATATTTGTTATAAAAATAGATGTACAATAAAATTAACTTATTTAGTGTTCTGACTCTAAGTCTTTTTATGCTAAATTGTCAAACGAACACAAATTTTGAGGAACCAATAACAACCTATAAAGTGAGTAAAACAGACAAAGAATGGAGAGAAAAATTATCTCCAGAAGAATATGAAATTTTAAGAAACAAAGGAACTGAAAGACCACATACTGGCATTTACAATATGCATTTTGAAGAAGGTGTATATTCATGTAAAGGTTGTGGCCAGGCACTTTTCAAAAGTAATAATAAATTTATGTCTGATTGTGGTTGGCCGAGCTTTGAGAGTTCACTACCAGGGGCTATAACTTACAAAAAAGATACTAGTTTAGGTATGGTTAGAACTGAGATTATATGTTCTAACTGTGGTGGTCATCAGGGGCATGTATTTAACGATGGTCCTACATCAACAGGTATGAGATATTGTGTGAATTCTGCAAGTATTAATTTTATAAATAATAAAAATGAGTAAAAAATTTGACTTAATTGTTTTAGGTAGTGGACCTGGAGGATATGTTACAGCTATAAGAGCTTCTCAATTAGGTTTAAAAACTGCAATAGTCGAGAAGGAGAGTTTAGGTGGAGTTTGTTTAAATTGGGGATGTATACCTACCAAGGCACTACTAAAATCTGCCCAAGTATTTGAGTACATTAAAAATGCTGATGCATATGGTTTAAAAATTAAAGACTTTGATAAAGATTTTGATGCTGTAGTCAAAAGGAGTAGAGATGTGGCTGGCGTCATGAGTAAAGGTGTTAATTTTTTAATGAAGAAAAATAAAATTGAGGTTATAAATGGCTATGGAAAAATTAAACCAAACAAAGTTGTCTCTGTAGAAATCAATGGAGCTGTAGAAGATTTTGAAGCTGATAATATTATAATTGCTACAGGCGGCAGATCAAGAGTTATTAATTCTATTCCTCAAGATGGAAAAAAAATTATTGGTTACAGGGAAGCTATGACATTAAAAAAACAACCAAAAAAAATAATTATTGTTGGTTCAGGCGCAATTGGAATTGAGTTTGCTTACTTCTACAACTCCATGGGAACTGAAGTACAAATCATAGAATATATGGACAGAATTTTACCTGTTGAGGATAAAGATATATCTAATCAATTAAACAAAACTTTTAAAAAATCAGGAATTAATATTTTAACTAACTCAGAAGTTATATCATCTGATATCAAAGGTAAGGGAGTTAGGGTTCAAGTTAAATCTGATGGTAAAATATCTGAATATGATGCTGATATTGTTCTTTCAGCTGTAGGCTACAAAAGTAATATAGAAAATATTGGACTAGAAGATGTTGGAATTGCTGTAGATAAAGACAAAATAATTGTTGACGAATTTTACAATACTAACATACCTGGATATTATGCGATTGGTGATATTACTTCTGGACAAGCTCTGGCACATGTTGCCTCTGCTGAGGGTATACTTTGTGTAGAGAAAATTGCAAATCACGATGTAGAACCCATTAATTATGATAATATCCCAGGTTGTACTTATTGTTCCCCTGAAGTAGCTTCTGTTGGTTTAACAGAAGATAAAGCATTAGAAATGGGCTATAATATTAAGGTTGGTAAATTTCCTTTCACAGCATCAGGAAAAGCTCAAGCATCTGGTCACTCAAATGGTTTTGTTAAGGTAATTTTTGATGAAAAATATGGTGAATGGCTTGGATGTCATATGATTGGTGCAGGTGTTACAGATATGATAGCCGAAGCAGTTCTGGGTAGAAAACTCGAAACAACTGGTAAAGAAATACTTAATGCAGTTCACCCTCATCCAACAATGAGTGAAGCATTAATGGAAGCAGTAGCTGATGCATATGATGAAGTTATTCATCTGTAATAATGCTTTCTATAGCAAGCCTGTAACTGTCTAAACCAAAGCCAATTATTATCCCATCTACTACTGGTGACAAATACGAATTATGTCTAAATTTCTCTCTTGAAAAAGTGTTTGATATATGGACTTCAATAACTTTACAATCAACAGATTTAACTGCATCAGCAATTCCAACTGAAGTGTGAGTATATGCTGCGGCGTTTAGTACAATACCCTTTGAATTTTTGGACTTTTGGATAAAATTAATTATTTCACCTTCAATATTTGATTGAAAATAATCAATATCTATCGTATCAAACGATGATCTCAAATGATTTAGAAAAGATTCAAAATTCTGACTTCCATAAATATCTTTTTCTCTTGTTCCAAGTAGGTTAAGGTTTGGTCCGTTAATTATTGTAATTTTCATATATTATAAAGGTAACGCTTAAAACTAATTAAAAAATTTAAATGAATTGGGATTCTAGTTTTGAAAATTTCAAAAACTACCTCAAATTAGAGAGAGGGTTGAGTATTAACTCAATTAAAAGTTATGAGTATGATCTTAAATTGCTTAAAAAATTTATTGAATCAAATCAAATGATAGATACACCTATTAATTGTAAATCAGAAACAATTAAAAATTATCTCTATAATAATTTATCAAATAAAAAAACAAGGAGTCAGGCAAGAAGTATATCAGCAATAAAGACTTTTTTTAATTATTTAATTTTTGAGGGACACATTAAGAAATCTCCTATTTCTGAAATTGAATCACCAAAGCTAGAGATAAAACTTCCTCAGGTTTTAACTGAAAAAGAAATAACTCAATTAATTAAATCATTTGATTTAAATGATAGTTTTGGTCAAAGAAACAAAACTATTATAGAGGTTCTTTATGGAACTGGGATTAGGGTAACTGAACTTATTAATTTAAAACTATCAAATATTTTTTTTAAAGAAAATATTATTAAAATAACAGGTAAGGGAAATAAAGAAAGATTTGTTCCAATTGGAAGTATTGCTTTGAATGAAATAATAAAATATTTAAAAATTAGAGAAAAAAACAAAATTGAAAATAAATTTTCAGATATATTATTTTTAAATAAATATGGAAGAAACCTCACCAGATCAATGATATTTAAAATAATAAGTGATAGTTGTAAGAGAATTGACTTAGATAAAAAAATAAGTCCTCACACATTTAGGCACTCTTTCGCAACACATTTGCTGAAAAATGGAGCTGATCTGAGGACAATTCAAATGATACTTGGGCATGAAAGCATTACAACTACTGAAATATATACCCACTTGGATACAAATCACTTGGAAGATATTCTTAAAAAGTTTCACCCGAGAAAATAGATTATTCTGAATTAAAATTAAGAGCGCAATCTATTAGAGCAAGGTGTGAATAAGCCTGAGGAAAATTACCTAACAATCTTTTTGAATTAAAATCTAGATCCTCACTATATAAACCTAGATGATTACTATAATTTAATATCTTCTCAAAATATTTTTTTGATTTTTCTTTCTCGCCTATTTTATATAAGCTGTTTATATACCAGAATGAGCAAACTGTGAAAGATGAGGAAGGAAAACCAAAATCATCTTTATTTTTATATCTAAACAAAAGTCCATCATTCATTAAATCATTCTCAATTGCTTTAACTGTCTTTACATATTTTAAATTATTAGGTTTTATAAAATCAAATGATTCCATAAGAAGTAATGATGCATCTAGGCTATCGGAACCATAAGATTGAGTAAAAGCTCCAAGTTTTTTATTCCATCCATTCTCTAATATGTCGCTATAAATTTCATTTCTTATTATTTTCCATCTCTTAATATTTGCTGATTTATTGATAAGAATTGAGATCTTAATTGCTCTGTCAATAGCAACCCAACTTAATAATTTAGAAAATGTAAAATGTTTATCTTCATTTCTAAATTCCCAAATTCCTTTATCTGGTAATTTCCAATTATTCTTTACTATCCAAACTATTGATTTAACGATTGACCACAATTCCTCATGCTCATCTTTTTCATTTGGAAATTTCTCAATTTGATAATGTATAGCATCCATAAGGATTCCATAGATATCATTTTGTTTTTGATTAAATGCAGCATTTCCAATTCTAACTGGAGATGAATTTAAATAACCTGAAAAGTGATTTAAAGTCTTTTCTTTAAGTATTTTTTCTCCATTTATACCGTACATTATTTGAAGTTTTTCGTTTTTATCAGGAATGATATTTATTATGAACTTAATAAAGTTCTTTACAATATTTTTATGTCCTAATTTTGCAACTACTTTAATTACCATAGAAGCATCTCTTATCCAACAAAAGCGATAATCCCAGTTTCTTTCTTCACCTATTGTTTCTGGCAATGAAGTTGTTGCCGCAGCTAGAACTGCTCCAGTCTTCTGATATGTCAGTAACTTTAAAGTTAATGCACTTCTTAATATTTCACTATTATAGTTTTTAAAATTTGGAGTTTTATTGATCCAATTAGTCCAATATTCTTTTGTTTGTTTAAACTCTGTTAATATATTCTTAAATTTAGTATTTGTTAATTTTTCGTAATATGAAATCTTAAAAAATAAATCTGACTCTAATTCAATTACATCATTATTAATAATTGTGTTTAAGCCTGCATTTGAATACAAATAAAGTGTTTCATAATTTTCATTTTCAGAAATACTAACTATAAAATTATCTTTAACGTACGATTTTGTCTTACCTAATGAGTAGTCTAGCTTTGGATTGTATATTATTCTTATTTTAGGATTACCTCTAATATGTTTAACGATTCTTGTAATTTCTGGCGGAGAGTAATAACTCTTTTTTTCTGTTTGATATCTTGGCATGTAATCTATAATATGAAATTCATCAAAGCCATTGTTAAAGCTTGTTTTTAAAATACATGTATTTTTAAAATATTCTTGACTTATATTAAAACTTCCAACTGTTTCAACTTTAAAAAAACCGCCAATATCATTATCAATTATTTTAGCAAATATTGATGGAGAATCAAATTTTGGCAAACAACACCAATCTATTGAAGAATCCTTATAAATTAATGCTGATGATTGACAATTTCCTATTATTCCGTAATTAAGATTGTCTCTATATCCATAAGAATCTTTTATTTCCATATTTTAGGGTTTAATTTCATGATTTGAGTAGGACAATTATTGTTTCAAATAGATTACCAATAAAGATATCTAATTTAGATAAATCTTTTCAATTTTCTTCAACTAGTGGGGGGTTAGCAACTGGAATGAATTCAATTCACAAAAAAAATAATTTTCTTTGGATTGGATGGCCAGGTATTGACAAGAAATCTTTAGGAGATAATTTTATTAAAGCAAAAGAAATATTGCTTAAAAAAAATTATATACCAGTATTTCTTAGAAAAAAAGAAATAAATGATTTTTACTATGGTACAAGTAACGAAGCTCTTTGGCCACTATTCCATTACTTTATTGAGTTTTCTATTTTTAACAAATCTCATTGGGAATCTTATGTAAATGTAAACCAGAAATTTGCTGATTGTGTTATTAAACATGCAAAAAAAGAAGATGTAGTTTGGGTTCATGATTACCAATTATTGCTTTGTCCAAAAATGATCAAGACCAAAAGACCTGACTTGACTGTTGGCTTCTTTCTTCATATTCCTTTCCCATCTTTTGAAATTTTTAGAATTTTTCCATGGAGGGAAAAGCTACTTGAGGGTATTCTTGGCTCTGATCTTATTGGTTTTCATACTTATGATTATGTTAGACATTTTTTAAGTTCTGTAAAAAGAATATTAAAGTATAATGTAATATTTAATAAAATTAATGTCGGCTCAAGAGAGGTTTTAGTAGACACTTTTCCTATGGGAATTGACTATGTAAAATATAATTATGCTGCTAAAAAGAAACTTAATCAAAAAAAGACTGAAATGTCAAACCTTAGGGTCCAACTAAAAGATCACAAAAAAACCTCAACTGATAGCAAATTAATTTCGTCTATTGATAGACTTGACTACACAAAGGGAGTTATTAACAGAATCAAGGCATTTGAAATTTTTCTAACCAAAAATCCAGAGTACAGAAACAAAGTAAGACTTATAATGCTTACTGTCCCTTCTAGATCTGATGTTGATGATTACATAAAGTTGAAAAAACAAACTGATGAAATAGTTGGAAGAGTTAATGGAAAGTTTGCATCAGTAAATTGGACCCCGATTTGGTATTATTATCGAGCTATGAGTTTTGACGAATTAATCGACCTATACACTATTACTGATATAGCAATGATAACACCGGTTAGGGATGGAATGAATCTTGTAGCAAAAGAATTTGTCGCAACAAGAGTTGAAGGAGATGGCGTTTTAATTCTGAGTGAAATGGCTGGTGCATCCAAAGAATTATATGAATCATTAACTGTAAATCCATTTGATTTAAATAAGATGTCAGATGCAATATTACAAGCAATTAATATGCCGAGAAAAGAACAAATTGAACGAAATAGAAGCATGCAAGAAAGATTAAGTAGATATACTGTTAATTATTGGGCAAGTGATTTTATGAAAAACTTAATATCCCGAGCAAAAACTAATCAACTTACAGTCACTAATAATTTTAATTTAAAAGAAAGAGATAAATTAATTGAAAGACTTAAATTATCAAATAAAAAGTTGATAATTCTAGATTACGATGGAACTTTGGTAAACTTCAAAGACAAACCAGACTTAGCTATTCCAGACGATAATTTAATAGAAATTTTGAATAAATTGACAAATATCAAAGGACTAGATTTAGCAATTGTAAGCGGAAGGGATAAACTATTTTTGGAGGAAAAACTTGGAAAGCTTAATATTAGCATTATTGCAGAACATGGTCATTTTTATAAGAAAAAGAACAATAAATGGACAAACCTTGGAAATATTGATAAAGTTTTCTTAAATGAAATATACGCAATCCTTCAATCTTTTTCTGATAGAACACCAGGAACATTTACTGAAAAAAAAGAAAGTGGGTTGGTTTGGCATTTTAGAAAGACTGATCCAGAGTTAGCCTCAGAAAGAGTTGTAGAAATAGAAACAGTTTTAGATAGCTTATTAACTGATCAATTTCAAATCTTAAATCTTAATAAGGCTATTGAAGTTACTAGTAGAAAATTTGATAAAGGATCAGCAGTTAATGAACTAACAAAAAATATTAAATACGACCATATAGTATGTATTGGGGATGATATAACTGATGAAAATATGTTTAAGAATCTTGATGAAAAGCACACAACAATTAAAGTCGGAACTAAAAATACCTTGGCAAAGTTTTATTTAGAAAGACCTGAAAGTGTGATTGATTTAATTAAAGAGATAAATATTCAGCTGAAATAAATCTTCTATTCTTTCATTAAACGGAATCCCTCTCCGTGAACATTTATTATCTTCAATGTAAAATCTTTTTCTAGATATTTCCTGAGCTTAGCAATATAAACATCCATGCTTCTTGAGGTAAAATAATTTGCATCTCTCCATATTTTGTTTAAAGCAATATCTCTTGGAAGAAGATCATCAAAATTTAACACAAGCATTTTTAATAATTGGTTCTCTTTGGGAGATAATTTATAAGTTTCCCCTAGTTTATGAGTTAAAATTCTGAGTTTTGAGTTGAAACTAAAATCACCAAAATCAAATTCAAATACATCATTTTCATCAATATTTACATTAGGCTTTCTATTAAGTATAGATTTTATTTTAGCTAAGAGAATTTCCGAGTCGAATGGTTTGGTTAAATAATCATCTGCACCAATCTTGTAACCTTTAAGCACATCATCTTTTAAATTTTTTGCAGTTAAAAATATTAATGGAATTATATCATTTATTTCTCTTATCTCTCTTGCTAGAGTTAGTCCATCTTTAAATGGCATCATAATATCTAATATGCACAAATCAAACTCTGATTTATTAAATTTTTCAAATCCCTCTATTCCATTTACTGCTAAAGTAACTTCATAATTATTAATTGTTAAATAATCTTTTAAAATCCTCCCAAAATTTGGATCATCTTCAACCAACAGAATACTTTTTTTGGTTTTCATATTAAATATTTTTAAATGTTAAATAAAATTTAGTTCCAATACCCTTTTTACTTTCTAAAGATATTTTACCATTATGAAAATCAATTATTTTCTTTACATATGATAAGCCTAATCCATGCCCCTTTATATCATGGATATTTCCATTTTGTTCTCTGTAAAATTTTTCAAAAATTAATTTTTGAATATTTTTATCCATCCCAATACCGTTATCCTGAATACAAATTATAATATTTCCATCTGAGTTAGATGAAGAGATAATTATGTTAGGCTGATCTTTAGTGTACTTTACAGCATTATCAAGTATATTGATAATTATATTCTCTAAATGATTACTATTCCCACTTATAAAGCTGTTGATTGCATCCAAAGAGATTTTTATATACCCATTTCGACTCTCTACTATTAACTTTACATGTTCAATAGCATCCTCAATAACCTCATGAATATCTGTATCCTCCATTTCAAAAGGACTTGAACTTTTTTCAAGCTGAGATATAGTTAAAATATTTTCAACTTGAGAAAGCATTCTAGAATTTTCTTCTCTAATCATACCTATGTAAGAATTAAATTTATCATTAAAATTTGAACCTGAACTTGACATAGCGTCTAGTGCTAAATTAATTGTAGCAATTGGTGTTTTAAATTCATGAGATATATTATTGATAAAATCGCTTTTAATTTCTGATAATTTTTTTTGTTTTATTATTTGATAAAATGCACTTGTTGAGATTACAATAATTACTAAAGTGAGCATAAAGGAGAGAGTTGCAACTCCTATTATACCGGATAAAACATATTCTTGTTTATCTGGAAATGAAACTACTAAATCATAAGATACGGGACTAGAACTATCATAAAGAAAGGGAATAGAGTATTTAGGACCTGATTGTTCTTCTAAATAATTATTAGATTTAACTTTAGTTGAAAGATCATTACTATATATCCCAAATTCATATGGAGTAATGATATTTCTATCGTTAAAACCTTGATTTAATAAAGCTTGAATTTCTCTCGAAGTGGTACGCTTATGAATGGGTAGAGATGAAGCATACTCTTGAAAAGCAGATTTATATTTTTCAAATTTAAAAATGTCAATATCTTCAACACTTTTTAGTTTAGATATAGATGCGTTTAATCTATTTTCTCTTCTATCAAATATGCTTTTATTAACTATAGTTGTCTTAACAGCTTTATAATCCTTAACTTCATCATTTCCATACCTATTAGATAAGTTATCGGGTAGATTAATATTATAATCTTCTTCGAGAATACCGTATGCAAAAAAAGTTGAAAGGTTTGATGATTGATCTTCATCTAAAAAAAGAAAAACATCTGTAAAATTTGCTTCATTTGGTGTACCAATTGAATCTATTAGCATTTGATATGTATATACGTAGTCGTTAAGTTCTCTACTCTGAATTTCATCGACAACTTCACGAAGAGTTCTATTGACAGCTAGTGAAAATTCTTCTTCTTTATTTTGCCATGATGAATATATCCAATAACCCTGCATTAAGATAATTCCAATCAAGGAAAAGGACATCAATAAAACCAATGAAGTATAAAATCTTCTATTCATATATGTAAAAATCTCAAATTTAAAATTAAACTTTCTTAAGGAAATGTTAATGTATTACTATTGTCTTATTAAATCTAAATGAATTTGTAATACTTTATCTTTTAAATCCGAAAGCTTTTTATTATCAATTATATAATGACATTTATCAATAATTGAGGAATAATCCACTTGATTATTAATTCTTTTAATAACATCATCTTTTGTGATATCATCTCTTAATAATACCCTTTTTATTCTTTCATCTAATGGTGCTCTAACTAAAATAATTTTATCATATATATCCTCTGATTTTGTCTCAAAAATTAATGCAACCTCTTTAACTATATAAATTTCATCACTAGATTTAATGAAAGTGTCAAAATCTTTTAAAACCGCAGGATGTATGATTGAGTTAAGAACTTTTAATTTATTTGAATCCTGAAAAACAATCTTGGATAACTGCTTAGTATCTAATTTATTTTTTTTATAAATATTAGTACCAAAAACTTCTTTTATAGAATCTATTAATCCTCTATCTGAATTAACAAGCATTTTTGCAGCATTATCTGCGCTATATGTCTTAATTCCAAGATTTTTAAATTCATTTAGAATAGTAGATTTACCAGAACCAATACCTCCAGTTAATCCAATAATTTTCATTTTAAACTTAATTTGTCTATAATCTCCTGGCTTACACCAACACTTGAGAAACCTCCATCATTAAAAATGTTTTGAAGAGTGACTCTCTTAGTATAATCAGAAAATAAAGAAACTGTCAGATCAGCACAATCTTCCGCAGTTGCATTACCTAATGGTGAAGTTAAATCAGCATATTTAATAAAATCATTAAGTCCTTTGACACCCTTACCTGCAGTAGTTATAGTAGGTGATTGAGATATGGTATTAACCCGAACATTCTTCTCCTTTCCAAAGAAATATCCAAAACTTCTAGCAATAGATTCTAAATATGCCTTGTTGTCAGCCATATCATTATAATTTGGAAATGTTCTTTGCGCAGCTATATATGTTAATGCAACAATACTTCCCCAATGATTCATTGCATCCAATTTAAATAGAGATTGCATTAATTTATGAAAAGATACAGCAGAAACATCCCACCCCTTTTTCAACCATTCGTAATTTAAATCAGTATAATGCTTACCTTTTCGAACATTAACAGACATTCCTATTGAGTGTAATACAAAGTCTAGTTTACCACCAAATTTAGTAGTAGCTGTGTTAATTAAATTTTCAAGATCCGTTAAATTAGTAGCATCTGCTGGTATAACATCAGAATTTGTTTTTTTTGCTAATTCATTTATGCTCCCCATTCTTATAGAGACCGGTGCATTTGTTAAAATAAATTTACCTCCTTCATCATAAACACGTTCTGCGGTTTTCCATGCAATAGAACTGTTGTCTAAAGCACCAAAAATTATTCCTTTTTTACCTTTTAAAATATTATTTCCCATTATGTAAATATAGTTTAATTCAATAATTCACTAGCAAGCTCATTTGCTGATTTGTTTGACCTATCACCGGATAACATTTCAGCAATTTCGTTAACTCTTTCTTTATCAGATAGTAATTTGATATCAGTGATAACTTTATCATTATGCTCTCTTTTAAAAACTTTAAAATGGAAGTTACCCTTAGATGCTACTTGAGCAATATGCGTTATAACTATTACTTGCATATTTTGCGCCATAAATTTCATCAGTTCACCAACTTTAGAAGAAACTGAACCTGAAATTCCAGTATCTATTTCATCAAAAATTATTGATGCCAACTTTGTGTATTTAGACAAAATAGTCTTTACAGACAGCATTATTCTTGAAATTTCTCCACCCGAGGCAATATCCTTCAACTCACAATACCTACTCCCCTTATTAGATCTAAAAAGAAGTTTACCAATACTTATACCATTTTTTTGAATTATTTCTGTTTCTGATAGTTCAATTTTTACATTAGATTTTTCCATACCCAATTCAATTAAATTCTTATTCATTAATTTTTCAAAATCATGTATAACAGATCTTCTTTTATTATGAATCTTTAAAGCTTCAGCTTTAAGATTCAATATTAGACTACTAATGGATTTTTCAATTTTAAGTACATCATTGTCTATATCATTTTGTGTCGAGATTTTAAACTCAATATCATTTTTTATTCTTAATAACTCCTCAATTGTATTAACTCGGTGCTTATTCTGCAAAGAGTAAATTTTATCTTGCATACTTCTTAAATCATCAATGTTTTCTTCATTATTATCAATGTCAGATAATATTAATTCTATATCACTTGAAAATATATTTAATTCCTGTATAATTGATTGAATCCTTTTACATAGCAAATTAATTCTTTCTGAAGAGTTTGATAGTTTATTTAGATTTCTTGAAATATCTTGAAGTTTATTCAATACTCCAACTTCTCCAGAATCTAAGTGACCCATCGTAATCGATAGCACATCTTTAATTTGATCTAAGTCATCAGCCTCTTTAATCTTGTCCTGAAGCTCTTCTTGATTAATATTATTAATCTCAAGATCATTAAATTCATCATGTAAGAATTTATTATAGTCTAAATCAGAATTTAGTTTATCCCTCAATATTTTCTTATCATTAAGTTCTTTCTCTAAAACTTTTAGTAATTTAAAATTTCTTGAGTACTCTTTAATTTTATCTTGATTTTTTGATAATGAATCTAAAATCAGAAAAATAAAATTTGAGTCAAGTATATCCAGATTGTTAAATTGAGAATGAACATCAATAAGATTATTTGTAAGTTCGGATAATTGATCAAGTTTTACCGGGGTGTCATTAATAAAAGCTCTTGATTTTCCATTTTGATTAACTTCTCTTCTAATTATAGTTGTATCATCGTAGTCCAAATCATTTTTTACAAAATAATTCTTTAAGTACATTTCAGTTAAATCAAATGACGCTTCTACAAAACATTTTTTGTCTTTATTTATAATTTTAGAATTATCAACTCTAGACCCTAAAACCATTGATAACCCTCCTAAGATAATAGACTTACCTGCCCCGGTCTCTCCTGTTATTGAAGTCATTCCCTTGTTAAAAGAAATTTCTAAAGAATCAATTAATGCGTAATTATTAATTTTTAGTTTTGTTAACATTCTTTATAATATGATTTATAATATCATTTGCAACATCTGTCTTTAGTTTTTTCTCAAAGGATGTTATCTCTAAACTCGAATTTATAAAATCAATTTGATTATAGTCACTTGAAATAGGGTTAAAATCTCCAATTTTATTAACTACTATAGCATCAAGGTTTTTAGATTTTAGTTTACTTTTTGCATTTTCTATTACATTATGTGTTTCTAAAGCAAAACCAACCAAAAACTGAGAAGTTTTAATTTTTCCTAGTTCCTTAAGGATATCAAGTGTTGGTTGAAGTTCAATAGAATCTAGCCTAGACTCTTTCTTTATTTTACTATTTTTAATTTTTTTAGGCTTGAAATCTGAAATAGCAGCAGAAAAAATTACAATATCAGATTCTTTAAAATGATTAGTTGTTTGAGCATACATTTCATCAGAATCTTGAACTCTTATACATTCAATATTAGATAGATTCATCGAAAGATTAGTTGGACCTAATATAAGTTTTACATTTGCTCCAAGCTCACTAGCAATTTTCGCCAGTGAATATCCCATTTTACCTGATGAGCTATTTCCAATATACCTAACTGGGTCTATTTTTTCATGAGTAGGTCCTGCTGTTATTAAAAAATTTAAAGTATTAAGTGGTAGAGTCTTTTTAAATTTTTTTTCAACATAATCAATAATCTCGTCTGGTTCAAGCATCCTTCCCTCTCCTTCCAATCCACTAGCAAGTGAACCCGAACCTACTGGTAAAACATCAGTATTATTAAATATTAATTTTTTAATATTTTTTTGATTGAGAGTGTTTTTATACATTTCCAGATCCATTGCAGGAGCAACAAATACAGGACAAGTAGAGGATAGATAACATGCCAGCAGCAAGTTGTCACAACTAGCCCTAGACATTGAGGATATTGTATTTGAAGTTGCAGGTGCAATAATGAAAATATCAGCCCATTCTGCTAGTTCTACATGGTTATTCCAAGTTGGATTATTGTTTTTTTTTGTTGTAAACTCAGAATAAACATCATTTTTTGAGACTGTAGATAGAGTCAAAGGTGTAACAAATTCTTTAGATGAAGGGGTCATAACAACTTTTACTCTTGAATTAAGCTTTATAAGTTGTCTTATCAACAAAGGAATCTTATAAGCTGCTATACCCCCTGAAACTCCAATTAAAATATTTTTCTGAGCTAAAACACTCATATCTTGAATGTTTATTGCTCAGATTCAGATTCTGTATCTCTGAAGTAAATTTTATTATCTAACCATTCCTGAACAGCAATTGCATATGGCTTAGGAAGTTTCTCATAAAATCTAGAGACCTCAATTTGCTCTTTATTCTCAAATATTTCCTCAAGACTATCATTATGTGTTGCAAACTCATCAAGCTTATCATGTAGCTCTTTCTTTATCTCAGAATTAATTTGGCTTGATCTTTTTGAAATTATTGAGATAGCCTCATAAATGTTATTTGTAGGATCTTCAATTTCATGCTTGTTATATGTCTTGGTTGTATTTGCCGCGTTAGTGTTTCTATATTTATTCATAAGTTTATTTATAAAAGTTGTTTTGCATTATTAATTTTCTCAGATAAATCTTCAATAAAGATAGTATCTGGGTAATATCTTAAAAAATTATCAAGAGACCTTTGAAGCTCTGTAACCCTTTCATTTACTCTTGACTCAATTGAATTTACTGCTATTTCATATTGAGATAACCACCTAAAGTAAAGTGCTTCCTCTCTAAAAATTGTCCCTGGATTGTCTGCAATAAAATTATCAAGGGATTTAATTGCTGAGTTATAATCTCTAATTGTATAATACTGTTTTGAGATTTCAAATTCTTTTTTTTCAATTTTATTTTGTAACTCATCCATCAAATCCAAAGCCTCATTTATATACTCACTGTTAGGAAATCTATTAATAAAAACTTGGAGCTTATCAATACCCGTAAAGGTGTCTTCTTGATCAAGGGTATAAATAGGAGATAACATAAAGTATGATTTTGCTTCCATAAAATAGGCCTCTTGAATTCTTTGACTGTTAGGGTATGATTTTATAAAATTTTCAAATTGAATTGCTGCAGAATAATATGAATTTATTTCAAAAAATGTATTTGCAAAAAAAAAGACTAACCTCTCACCTTGAGGCTTACCCCTGTAACTTGGAATAATTTGCTCAATAAGAGCATTGGCTCTTCTAAATTCTCCATTTTCATAATAATTCTCAGCTGCAGCATATTTATCCACTTCATTTTCTGTACTATTTAATAATTTTTGATAATCATTACAAGAAATAACCAAAAATGAAGCAAATATTAGTAGATAAAATCTATACATTTAAAATTAAGTGTTTTGACAAATTTAATATAAGTTTATGAAATTAGATCAATTAATGAAACTTCATTAATAATTGTAACTCCAAGATCATTTGCTTTCGAAAATTTTGCTGGACCTATATTATTGCCTGCTACTAAATAATTTGTCTTAGAACTTATTGATGAGCTTATTTTTCCACCATTAATTTCTATTAGGTTTTTGATTTCCTCTCTACTGTGCATTTCAAAAACTCCTGAGATAACGAATGTTAAATTTGATAGAGAATAGCTTAAATCAGATTTATCGTTAATAATAAAAATAAGACCTGCTGATCTAAGTTTAGTTATTAGATCCCGATTATCTTCTTCTTGAAAAAAATCTACAATACTCGCTGCAGTTTTTTCTCCTATTTCATCAATCTGGGATAATGATTCAATACTCATATTCATAAGCTCATCAATAGATTTAATATTTTTTAATATTTTTTTTGAGGCAGATTCACCAACATATCTTATGCCAAGACCATAAAGAACCTTCTGAAATGGTTTTGATTTAGAGTTTTCAACACCAATTTTTAGGTTTTTAACTGATTTATCAGCATGACCCTCAATCAAGGAAATTGAATCATAATCAAGATTATAAATATCTGATATATCTTTTAAATACCCTCTGTTATAAAGAAGTTTGATTGTTTCATCTCCTAAACCATCAATATTCATAGCTTTTCTAGATACAAAGTGTTGAATCCGACCTATTACTTGCGGCCTACAGTTCTTAGTATTTGGACAAAAGAAGTTAGCTTCAGAATCAAGTTTTACCAACTTAGTTTCACATTCGGGACAATTTTTTGGAAATTTAATTACATCATTTTCAGATCCCCGATTTTTATAATCAATTCCGGTAATCTTAGGGATTATTTCCCCTCCCTTTTCAACATATACGCTATCATTAACTCTAAGCCTAAGCTTCATCATTTGATCAAAGCTATGTAAAGAGGCCCGTTTAACTGTTGATCCAGAAATTAAAACTGGTTCTAAATTTGCAACTGGTGTTATAGCTCCTGTTCTTCCAACGTTAAAAGAAATCGAATTTAATTTTGTTACCAAGTTTTCAGCTTTGTACTTATATGCAATAGCCCACCTTGGAAACTTAGATGTAAAACCTAATTTTTTCTGAAAATTTATATTATTTATTTTAATAACAATTCCATCGATTTCAAATGGTAAGTTTGACCTGTTTTTATCCCAATAATAAATATATTCCTTAACGCCATTCAATCCATCTACAACCTTTTCATATTTGGGTACATCAAATCCCATATCTCTAGCAATATTAAGAAGCTCTGAATGACTTTTAATTTTAACTTCATCCGATACTATAGAATAAAGGAAACATTGTAAAGGTCTTCTGGCAACCTCATTTGAATCAAGGAGTTTTATACTTCCTGAAGCAGTATTTCTGGGGTTTTTAAATATTGGTTCTCCTAATTCTTCCCTCTTTCTATTAAGCTGGTTAAAGGAGTCATTTCGTATAATTATCTCACCTCTAATTTCAAACTTTTTCAAAAATATATTATTTAGATTTAGTGGTACCGACCCAATAGTTTTTATATTGTTTGTAATGTTATCCCCTTGAGTCCCATCACCCCTTGTCAGTGCTCTTACAAGTTTACCATTTTCATATAATAAATTAACAGATGCACCATCATATTTTAATTCACAGCAAAATTCAAAATCTTTAGTATCTAGTATTTTAGATGATCTTGTATACCAAGACTCTAATTCCTCATTGGAATAGGTGTTATCAAGAGAGTACATTTGATAAATATGAGATTCAGTGCTAAACTTATCTGATAATCCACCACCAACTCTGTTTGATGGAGAATTTTCATCAAAGTATTCAGGATATTTAGACTCAAGATTAATTAACTCATCTAATAATCTATCATAGTCAAAATCACTAATTAAATTTTTGTCAAGATTATAATAATTATGATTATGCTCATTAATTATTTCTCTTAACTTTATAATTCTAGATTTTATTTCATTCATATTAAAATGTGATTTTTACTAATCTTTTTTTACCTCTAAAATCATCCCTAAAGTTAATATGATTTATAGTATAATTACTTAATAATTGATTAAATTCCAAGATAAAATTTGGATTAATTTCAAGATAAATTATACCATTTTTTGATAGATTTGTTGATGCAAATTTTAAAATTTTTTCATAAAAATATAAAGGGTTGTCTTTTGGTGCAAATAGGGCAATCTCTGGTTCATATTTAACATTTTTGCCTATATGATTTAATTCATCTAAAGATAGATATGGAGGGTTTGATACAATTATATCAAATTTTTTATTTAATGTAGAAGTCAAATTAAGGTCAAATTGAATTATTTTAACGTTTGAGTTTAGTTTTTTTTTATTAATCTCACAGATTTTGAGGACATTGGTTGAAAAATCTGATAATGTAACATTCAAATATTTATTATTGATATCTATTGATATTCCAATACAACCTGATCCTGAACATAAATCGATTACATTTTTTTGATGATTTACATCTATATTGTCATTAATCAACCAATCTACAAGCTCCTCAGTTTCAGGTCTAGGGATTAGGACATTTTCATCTACATAAAAGTCTTTACCATAAAAGTTTTTTTTATTAATTAGGTAATCAATAGGATAATTATCAATAATCATATTCAAGCTTTTTAGAAGCGTATTAATTAAATCTGATGATAGAATAAAACATGGGTCTAAAGCAATTTTAATTGGGTCTATGTCACATAGCTCTTTAAGAAGAATTTTAAAAATAAAATCACATTCATCAATTGAGATACCTAATTTATCTCGGTAAACATCTCTCATTTCGGTAATATTCATACTAAAGTTTTTATCATCCATATAGGACATGCAGTGTGGCCTGTATTACCTAGCGGTTCATCTATATTGACAAATCCTTTCTTCAAATATAATTTTTGTGCATTTATCATATTTGGCATAGTTTCTATGTAGCATCTACTAAAATTTGATTTAATTGCAAAATCTAAACAAAGCTCAATTATCTTATCACCAATCCCTCTACCTCTTAAAGATTTATGAAAATACATTTTTTGAAGCTCACAAATATTAATATCACCATCTTTTAGAGGTTTAATTCCTGCACCACCTAATATTTTATTATTTACCTCAACCACAAAATATTTTGCTCTGGTTGATTTATAGGTATCATACATATTGTCAATCTCATGATCTTCATATGCAGAACCAATTTTAGGTATATTCATTTCAATTAAAACTTCCCTTAAAATAATTGCCAAGGATTTGTTATCAAATTCATTTATTGCCCTAATAAGCATAGTTGAGCTTTTTGACTTAAATTTACAATTCTAATTTTATTACATAATTAAGTGGATGATATTAAATTTATGAAGAGATGTATAGACCTCGCTTCAAAAGGTATAGGTTATACCTATCCTAATCCTTTAGTTGGGTCTATTATAGTTCATAACAATAAAATTATTGGAGAAGGCTATCATGCAAAATATGGAGAAAGTCATGCAGAAGTAAATGCCATAAATAGTGTTGCTAATAAAGAATTATTAAGAGAATCAACTTTGTATGTAAATCTTGAACCATGTAATCATCATGGAAAGACTCCACCATGTACAGAAGCAATAATAAATAACAATATTAAAAGAATAGTTATTGGATCAAGAGACCCTAATAAATTAGTTAATGGTAGTGGAATAGATAAACTTAAGTCAAGTGGTTGTGATGTTGTTATTGGAGTAATGGAAGCAGAATGTTCAGATCTAAACAAAAGATTTTTTAAATATCACAATCATAAAAGACCCTATATAATTTTAAAGTGGGCTGAGTCAAAAGATGGTTTTATTAGTCCATTAAAATCTGATCAGTCACCAAGAAAAGTTTATTGGATTTCAGGAGAAGATTCAAAAAAATTAACTCATAAATGGAGAAGTCAAGAACACTCAATTTTAGTTGGAGTACAGACTATAATTGATGATAACCCATTACTTACTACTAGAATTGTTGATGGAAAGAATCCAATTAGGTTTGTTTTGGATCCAAATTCTAGAATTCCTATTGATTCTAGGGTTTTATCTGATAAATCAAAAACAATAATATTATCTAAGAAAGAAAATAATCTTATTCCTAACAATACAAAATCTTTAAGTTTTGAAAATATTCAATTTATTATAAGATCACTTTATGATATGAAAATTCAATCCGTATTGATTGAGGGTGGAACAAAAACTATAAATCATTTTCTTAATAATAATTTATGGGATTCTATTAGAGTTTTTAAATCAAATAAGAAAATTTTAGATGGAATAAAAAGTCCACTTGTAAACCTTTCAAATTTTTCAAAGAGTTATATAGGAGATGATATATTATATAAGATTGATAGATAAAAAATTAAAATAAGTCACTTATAATTTTTGGACATCTTACAGGCTTCATTGTATCAGAATTTAAAAAAGCAAGTAATGTACTACCTATTGTTGTTTTTTCTCCTTTACTATTAAAAATTACATATGAAAATTCAATTGACGATGTTGGTCTTTTAGAACAATGAACTTCAACTTTAAAAGAATCCCCAAAAACAAGTGGTTTAAGGAACTTTAATTCACAAGTAACTACTGGAAGTATAATTTTATTTTTTTCAATCACCTCATATGGCATTTTTAATTTTTCAAGCCACTCAATTCTTGCAAATTCAAAAAATTTTAAATAATTACTGTGATGAACAATCCCCATTTGATCAGTTTCATGATATCTAACTTTAATTTTTTCAGTTATGTAATTCATTTTATTTTTTTTATGAAGGAAAAATTAATTTTTCTTACGAGTTTATCTTGTTTGATACTAAATAAAAAAAAATTAAAAATCAATAGTAATGTGTATTTTTTTTTGATTTTTTTTAACTAATATTTGTATATAACCTAAAACATTATTTCATAAATATATTCAATTAATATCTAGCTAAGAAAAAATGAGTCAAACACCCTCTGAAGTATGGAAAAATTGTTTATCCTTTTTAAAGGATAACATCCAGTCTCAGGCATATAAAACGTGGTTTGAACCAATTATCCCTGTTAAGCTTAATGATAATGTTTTGAGCATTCAAGTTCCAAGTAAATTTTTCTATGAGTGGTTAGAAGAACATTATGTGAAAATTTTACGTTTAGCATTAACAAAAGAATTAGGTCCTCAGGCAAAATTAGTTTATATCATAAAAATGGAAAATACATTTGGTAACAAAATGCCATTTACTGAAAAAATTCCAAGTTCATCAAGTAGCTCTATAAAATCTCAATCAATTGATTCACCTTTTAGTTCATTTGCTTCTGAACTTAAAAATCCATTTGTTATTCCAGGAATTAGAAATTTACAAATTGAATCTCAACTAAATCCAAATTATACTTTTGAAAACTTTTTAGAAGGTGATTCAAATAGATTAGCTAGATCTGCTGGTATTGCAGTATCCAATAAACCAGGTGGAACATCTTTTAATCCATTACTAATTTATGGTGGAGTAGGTTTAGGTAAAACACATCTTGCACATGCAATTGGAGTCGATGTTAAACAAAAATATCCAGACAAAACCATACTTTATATTTCAGCAGAAAAGTTTACTCAACAATATGTTGACTCAGTAAAGAAAAATACAAGAAATGACTTTATTCATTTCTACCAATTAATTGACAATTTAATTGTCGATGATGTCCAATTCTTATCTGGAAAATCAGGTACACAAGATGTCTTCTTCCATATTTTTAATCATCTTCATCAAAATGGAAGACAGGTAATTTTAACATCTGATAAAGCACCTATAGATATGCAAGATATTGAACAAAGACTTCTTTCAAGATTTAAATGGGGACTTTCAGCTGAATTACAAAATCCAAACTATGAAACTCGACTTTCTATTTTAAAAAACAAGCTTTACAGAGATGGTGTCGAAATTCAAGATGAAATAGTTGAGTATGTTGCAAAAAATATAAATTCAAACGTGAGAGAGTTAGAAGGTGCTATAATTTCATTGATCGCTCAATCATCATTTAACAATGCTGAAATTAATATTGAACTAGCTAAAGATGTTATCAACAAATTTGTAAAGAATAATAGGAGAGAAGTTTCCATTGATTACATTCAAAAGGTTGTTTCTGATTACTTCCAAATGGATATTCAGACATTACAATCTAAGACTAGGAAAAGACACATTGTTCAAGCAAGACAAATTGCAATGTATTTTGCAAAAAAATTTACAAAAGCTTCTCTAGCAAGTATTGGAACTCAAATTGGTAGAAGAGATCATGCTACAGTTCTTCATGCATGTAAGACTGTAGATAACCTAAGTTTCACTGACAAACAGTTCAGAAAATATGTTGAAGATCTCAATCAAAAACTTTCTAACTAGTCAGTTATCTGTAAATTCCTCTACTATTTAGCCATCTTGTATAAACTCTTCTATTTCTATTGTGTTCAGAAAGATTTCTGGCAAAAAGATGATAACCTCTATTGTATGGGTCTGCTACAAAAAAGATATAGTTGTGGTCTTCATAGTTTAAAACTGCATCAATTGCTGAAATATCTGGCATAGCTATAGGACCAGGAGGTAGTCCGTTTATTCGATATGTATTATATCTTGAGTTTAAACGCAAGTCACGATAAAGAACTCTTCTAATAATCGTATCAAAGTTTTTATAATAATCCTTTATTGAATATATCACAGTTGGATCAGCCTGTAACCTCATTTTTTTATATAATCTATTCATATATACTCCTGCTATAGTTGGTCTTTCATCAACTTTAATACTTTCTTTTTGAACAATTGATGCAAGTGAAATAACATCAAGTTTACTTAAGCCAATCTCTTCAGCCTTTGCAGTTCTCTCTTCGTTCCAGAATTTATTAAATTCATTAAACATTTTGTCTCTTAAATCTTCAGGCTTAATATTCCAGTACACTTCATAGGAATTTGGAATAAACATTGATAACACATTATCACTATTAAAATTATTTTTGTTTAAAAAATCTTTGTCCTTAAATGAGCTTAATAATGAGGAGCTATCAGCATTTATTTGTTTTGATAATCTTCCTACCAAATTTTCAATTCTCTCTTGATTATTAAAAGTAATTGTTAAAGGTGTATTATTGAACCTAAGTGAAGCTATTATCTCTTTATTACCAATTCCTTTAATTATTTTAAATCTTCCTGTTTTTTTGTTATCCAGATAACCTAGCCTTTCTGCTACTTTGTAGAAAGATTTTTCATATTTAACGTATTTTGATATAGAGTCTGAGAATGCTACCGAATCATTTTCTACTACATACAGAAATATGCTTTCAGAATCAAAAGCTGTGTTATCTTTATAATACTTGTTGTAATAATCTAAGGATAAAAAAACAATAATTAATAAAATTGGAATAATTATTTTCTTTACAAATTTCATTTTTTTATAATTTTTTGATAAAGAAGTTCATCGCTGTAAATATTGTTGTAGTATATCCAATCTTTTTTTAAGCCAACTTTTTTGTAAAAATTTTTTTCAAATAGAGCTATGCTTTCAATATTACTGGACAAAATATTTGCATAAAGTTGATGTATTGGTACATGTTTTATTAAATAATCCTCTATTAAATTAAGAGATTTGGAGGCTATACCCTTTAGTCTATATTTCTTAAATATAATTATACCAATCCCCACTCTTCTGTTAATATAATCATAATCAAAAAGATCAATAAAACCTAAAGGCTTATTAAAATCACTAATTACCAATCTCAATTGTTTGTGCTCTAATATATCTAGATGAGAATTCTGTATAAATTTTTTAAGAGTATTTTTTGAAAATGGTGATGAATTATTTGAATAAACCCAGAGAGATTCATCATTTTCTGTCTCGTAAACTAAATCTAAATCATCAGGTTCAAGTGCTCTAAGCTTTAAATTCATAATTCTCTAGTTAAACAATAGTTAAAATATAATTATTAAAAAATTAATATCTTATTTTTATAAAAAAAAATGAAGTTATACATTAAAATTATTTGTTTATCTGTTTTCTGCTCTATAATAACATTATTCTTATCTGGTAGAATTAACAAAACTGCTACAGTTGAATATCAAACTAAATATATTAATGACGCAGTCACTGAGTTTCCAACAAACAACACATTACAAAGAAATCTAAGTTTAACATCTCTTCCTGATTTAACTTTTGCTGCAAGTAAGTCGATTGATGCAGTTGTCCATGTTAAAAATACAAGTATTGTTGAAGAAAGTGATAATTGGGCTTTACAATTTTTCTATGGTGATGATTCTAAAAAAAAGGTAGGTACAGGGTCTGGTGTTATTATATCTCCAGATGGTTACGTTATTACTAATTACCATGTTATTGAAAATTCATCAGAAGTAATTGTGACCACTAATAACAACAAAGAATACATAGCTGAGATAATCGGTTTTGATGAAGTTACAGACATAGCAGTACTAAAAATTGATTCAGACATAGATTTAGATTATATCTTTTTTGGTGATTCAGATTCGGCATTAATTGGAGAATGGGTTCTTGCAGTTGGTAATCCGTATAATTTGAATTCTACAGTTACAGCTGGTATAGTTAGTTCTAAGTCTAGAGACCTAAACGAGTACGATCAAAAAAATCAATCATTTATTCAAACAGATGCAGCAGTCAATTTTGGAAATAGCGGCGGAGCTTTAGTTAATATTCAAGGTGAGTTAATCGGAATAAACACTCTTATTCAATCCATGACTGGTGGATATGTTGGTTATTCCTTTGCTGTTCCTAGTAATACTGTTAGAAAAATATTTGAGGATATCATTGAATTTGGTGATGTTCAGAAAGGACTTTTAGGAGTTAGAGGTGTTGCTTTAAAATCCTCATATTCTAGGCAACTTAACATTAATGAAACCGAGGGCTTCTACATTGATGAAATTGAAGAGGGTTTTGGAGCTGACAATGCTGGTCTGGTTAAAGGTGATATAATCAAATCTGTAGACGGTTTTAAAATTAATAGATTTTCAGACTTATCAGGTTACCTATCATCAAAAAGACCAGGTGATAATGTTGAAATAAATTATGTAAGGGAAGGTAATCTTAGAACAACTATTGTTACATTGAAGAAAATCTCAAATTGATGAGAATTGATGTTCTAACTTTATTTCCAGATGTTTTTAACAACTTAAACTCATTCTCTATAATAAAGAAGGCTGTTGACTCAAGTAAGGTTAAGATTTTTACTCATAATTTAAGAGAATTTGCAGATAATTCTAGAAAAGTAGATGATTATCCATACGGAGGATTTCCAGGTATGGTATTAAAAATTGAGCCTATAGATCGGTGTATTGAAAATCTTAAAAAGAGTAATAATTATGATGAAATAATTTATTTAACTCCAGACGGTGTCCTATTAAACCAGAAGACATCAAACTACCTATCTACATTAAAAAACATAATATTAATATGTGGTCATTATAAAGGAATTGATCACAGAGTTAGAGAATACCTTGTAACAAAAGAAATATCTATAGGTGAGTTCGTAGTCTCTGGAGGAGAACTCCCTGCAGCAGTTCTTTGTGATTCAATAATAAGATTATTGCCTGGTATTATTGGTGATGAATCTTCCGCTTTATCTGATTCTTTTCAAGATAATTTACTTTCGCCACCTGTCTACACCAGACCTGAGAATTACAAAGGAATGCAAGTTCCTAAGATACTCTTATCTGGTAATGATTATGAGATTCAAAGATGGAATGATAAAAAATCAGTTGAAAGAACAAAATTACTTAGACCTAATCTTTTTGATAATCATTAAAAAAGGTTTATTTTTGCCCGTGTTTTATAAGGTAAAATGCAGCAAACTAAATTTCAATGGAATCTACAATTAAATTAGTCCAAGACAAACTTATCAGTAAAAATGATTTTCCTGTCTTCTCATCTGGTGATACCATAACTGTTTATTATGAAATTAGAGAAGGTGAAAAAGTAAGAACTCAATCCTTTAAAGGAGTTGTAGTTCAAGTTAAGGGCAGAGGCGAATCTAAAACTTTCACAATTAGAAAAATATCCGGGACCATTGGAGTTGAGAGAATCTTCCCATTGAATATGCCTGCTTTAAATAAGATTGAAGTAAATAAGAAAGGTAAAGTCAGACAGTCAAGAATTTACTACTTTAGAGAACTTAGAGGTAAGAAAGCAAGAATCAAAGAAGTATAAATTTTATGTCAAAAATTAAAGTAGCCAATCCCATAGTTGAAATAGATGGAGACGAAATGGCTAGAATTATATGGAAATTTATAAAAGAGAAACTAATTCTTGACTATTTAGATCTTGACCTTATATATTATGACTTATGCATCGAATCAAGGGATAAAACTGATGATCAAATTACTATTGATGCAGCTAATGCAATAAAGAAGTACAATGTCGGTATTAAGTGTGCAACTATTACTCCAGATGAACAAAGAGTAGAAGAATTTTCTTTAAATAGAATGTATAAATCCCCTAATGGGACTATCAGAAATATAGTTGGCGGAACAGTTTTTAGAGAACCTATTATCTGTAGATCAATACCAAGATATGTTCAAGGCTGGTCGAGACCAATATGTATAGGTAGGCATGCATTTGGAGACCAATACAGAGCTACTGATATAACAACACATGGGCCAGGAAAGCTAGAAATGAGGTTTACTTCTTTAGATGGCTCTGAAATAAAAACATGGGAAGTATATAATTTTGAAGAGGATGGTATTGCAATGTCTATGTACAATATCGATTCATCTATTTATGGTTTTGCAAGGTCTTGTATGAATATGGCTTTAACAAAAAGATGGCCTCTTTACCTTTCAACGAAGAATACAATATTAAAAGCATATGATGGAAGATTTAAAGATATATTTCGAGAAGTATTTGAAAATGAATTTAGAGACAGATTTGAAAAAGAAAATATAACATATGAACATCGACTTATTGATGATATGGTTGCTGCAGCAATTAAATGGAAAGGTGGGTTTGTATGGGCATGTAAAAATTATGATGGAGATGTTCAATCAGATATTGTTGCGCAAGGATTTGGTTCATTAGGACTAATGACCTCCACACTTGTTACTCCTGACGGTAAAACTTTAGAGGCTGAGGCAGCTCATGGAACAGTGACTAGACATTTTAGAAGACATGTAAAGGGTGAAGAAACGTCTACTAATCCGATTGCATCAATTTTTGCTTGGACTAGGGGGTTGATGCATAGAGGAAAACTTGACAACAATAAAGAGTTAATTAAATTCTGTAAAATTTTAGAACAAGTATGTATTGAGACTGTTGAAGATGGCAAAATGACAAAAGATCTTGCATTACTTGTTTTTAGAGAAGATCTTGTTAATTCAAACTTCCTTACAACTCAACAATTTCTTGCCGAACTAAAGAAAAATTTAGACTTAAAATTAAATTCAAAAGAGTAATGAGTTTTTACAAGGTTACAGAACAAGAATCAAATCATAAAGAACTAGAAAAAAAATCTGCTATTGAACTTGTAAGAGCAATGCATGAAGAGGATAATAATGCTTTAAAAGCTGTAAATAAAGTACTACCTGATGTCGCAAATCTAATTGACAACATAGCACTTAAGGTTAAAGATGGTGGAAGGCTATTTTATATCGGAGCAGGAACTAGTGGAAGACTAGGTGTTCTTGATGCATCAGAGTGCCCTCCAACATTCGGCACACCTCCTGAGAAAGTTGTTGGTTTAGTAGCTGGTGGCATTCCCGCATTGTACAGTTCAATAGAAATTGCCGAAGATGATTTAAATCAAGCTTGGAAAGATCTTTCTGAGCATAAAATAAATAAAGGTGACTTTGTAATAGGAATTGCTGCTTCAGGAACCACTCCATATGTTGTTGGTGGCCTAAAGGCATGCCAAAATAATGAAATATCAACCGGATGTATTGTATGTAATGAGAACTCTCCACTATCAAAATATGCAGATTTTAAAATTGAGGTTATCGTTGGCCCAGAATTCGTAACTGGTAGTTCAAGATTAAAAGCTGGTACAGCTCAAAAACTTATATTAAATATGATTTCTACAATCACTATGATCCTTGACGGACATGTCAGAGGGAATAAAATGATTGATATGCAGATGAGTAACGCAAAGCTTAACATTAGAGCAAGAAGAATTATTATGGAAGAATTAGAGATTGATGGTGAAAAAGCAGATGAATTAATTTTAAAGTATAAAAGTATTAGATCTGCTATTGATAATTATTCAAATGAATAAATACTTAAGAAAAGGTTTTATCCAAGTTTTTGTGGGAATATCTTTATGTTTTATAGCTCCTGTAATTGTTTCACAGGCATTTAACAATCAAGATCACCCATTCTTTATATTTGTGCTAATTATTGGAGCAATCCTACTTTTATTAGCCATTTTTTTTGGTTACAGAGGAATTAATAACATATTAAATGGTACACTTGGACCTAAGAATAAATTAAATTGATTTATTTTTGAATTGATATTACTATGATAAGTATAATTTTTCCAGATGATTCTTTAAAAAAATTTGACAAAGGTGTTAAAGTTATTGATGTAGCTAAAAGTATTAGTGAAGGTCTTGCAAGAAAAGTTATTTCAGCATCTTTTAATAATGAAACTCTTGAACTTGACTCAGAATTAATTAATGATGGAAATATCAGGTTTTATACATGGGAAAATGAAAAGGGAAAACAAGCATTTTGGCATTCATCAGCTCATATTTTAGCTCAAACTATAAAATATTTCTATCCAAAGTCTAAACTAACAATTGGTCCTTCAATTGAAAATGGTTTTTACTATGATGTTGATTTTGGTAATGAAACTATTTCAGAAAAAGACTTTGTAAAGATTGAATCAAAATTTCTCGAGTTTTCACGAAATGATTTCAAATTTAAAATGAAAAGCATTTCAAAAAAAGAAGCTATAGAATTTTATAAAAAAGAAAAAAATGAATACAAAATTGAATTAATTGAGGATCTAGATGATGGAACTATTACATTTTGTGATCATGCAGATTTTAGTGACTTGTGTAAAGGTGGCCACATTCCATCAACAGGAATTGTTAAAGCTGTTAAGCTTCTAAATATTGCTGGTGCATATTGGAAAGGTGATGAGAAGAATAATCAATTAACACGAATTTATGGTATCTCTTTCCCTAAGCAAAAATTACTTACTGAATATCTTGAATTAGTTGAAACTGCTAAAGAAAGAGACCATAGAAAAATAGGTAAAGATCTTGAGTTGTTCACATTCTCAACTAGAGTTGGCCAAGGACTTCCACTCTGGTTACCAAACGGAACAGAATTAAGAGATAGGTTACAAGACTTTCTTGAAGATGCTCAAAAAAGAGCAGGTTATAAAAAAGTCATGACCTCACATATAGGAGCTAAAGAATTATATGAAACATCAGGACACTATGAGAAATATGGAGCAGATAGTTTTCAACCAATATATACCCCTAATGATTCTGAAACTTTTATATTAAGACCAATGAATTGTCCCCATCATTGTGAGATTTATAATGCAAAACCTCGAAGTTATAGAGACTTACCTCTAAGGCTTGCAGAATTTGGTACTGTTTATAGATATGAGCAAAGTGGAGAATTACATGGTTTAAGCAGAGTAAGAGGATTTACCGTTGACGATGCTCATATTTTTTGTACACCTGAGCAAGTTGATTCAGAATTTAATAATACAATTGATTTAGTCCTATTTGTTTTCAGATCATTAGGCTTTGAAGACTTTTCTGCACAAGTGTCATTAAGAGATCCTAGTAATCCAGAAAAATACATTGGCTCCGATAAAAACTGGGAAATATCTGAGCAAGCAATTCTTAATTCTGCAAAAGAAAAAGGTCTTGATTTTAATGTTGAATATGGAGAGGCAGCATTTTACGGACCAAAACTTGATTTTATGGTAAAAGATGCACTAGGCAGAAAGTGGCAGCTTGGTACCATACAGGTTGACTATAACCTTCCTGAAAGATTTGATTTAACTTATAAAGGAAATAACAATAATGATTTAAGACCAGTAATGATTCATAGAGCTCCATTTGGAAGTATGGAAAGGTTTGTTGCAATTTTATTGGAACATACAGCTGGTCTGTTCCCTTTGTGGCTAACAACAACTCAAGTTGAAATTTTAATTGTTAGTGAGAACTTTAAAAATTATGGTCAAAAAGTTTTAAATATCTTAGAAAATCACGAAATTCGCGCGCACTTAGATGATAGAAATGAAACTGTTGGAAAGAAAATCAGAGAATCTGAGATTAAGAAGATCCCATTTATGGTTATTCTTGGTGAAAATGAGGTCAAAAATAATACAGTTTCAATTAGAAGGCATCATGGTGAAAATTTAGGTGAAATGAAAATCGAAAAGTTTTTGAGTATAATCAATAATGAAGTTTCTGATTGTATTCCTAAATTTAATGTTAATTAAAATTAGTAAGTTATAGCAATAAGAAGAAGAAGATCCAATAGGAGATTTAGAAGAGAAATTAAAGAGGACCCTCACAAAATCAATACTAAAATCACTACTCATGAGGTTAGGTTAGTTGGTGATAATGTTGATTCTGGTATATATAATACTAATGAGGCCTTAAGAATTGCAAGAAGTTTAGAATTAGACTTAGTTGAAATTTCTCCAAAAGCAACTCCACCAGTATGTAAAATATTAGAATATAAAAAATTCTTATATGAGCAGAAAAAGAGGGAAAAAGCATTAAAGTCTAAATCTAATAAAATTGTTGTAAAAGAGATTAGGTTTGGTCCTCAAACAGATGAACATGATTATCAGTTTAAGAAGAAGCATGCAGAAAAATTTTTAAAAGAAGGTGCTAAATTAAAAGCATTTGTATTTTTTAAAGGAAGATCGATAATTTTTAAAGAACAGGGTCAAATACTCCTTTTAAGACTAGCTCAGGATCTTGAAGAAATTGGTAAGGTTGAGCAGATGCCAGAGTTAGAAGGAAAGCGTATGATAATGTTTATTATACCAAAAAAATAATTAAATTAAGCAATCATGCCAAAAATGAAAACAAAGTCTAGTGCCAAAAAAAGGTTTAAAGTAACTGGATCTGGGAAAATTAAAAGAAAACATGCTTTTAAGAATCATATTTTAACAAAAAAGTCTAAGAAGAGAAAATTAAGGCTTACTCACTTTGGTCTTGTACATGAGAGTGATGAAAACAATATTAAAAGACAATTAAGATTAAAATAAATATAAAGTTATGCCAAGATCAGTAAACGCAGTTGCTTCTCGAGCTAGAAGAAAGAAAATTTTAAAACAAGCCAAGGGATACTTTGGAAGAAGAAAAAATGTATGGACAGTTGCAAAAAATGCTGTTGAAAAAGCTCTTGTATATGCATACAGAGACAGAAAAACTAAGAAACGTAATTTTAGATCTTTGTGGATAATGAGAATAAATGCAGCTGCTTATCAACATGGTCTATCATATAATGAATTTATGTTTAAACTAAAGTCCAATAATATTTCTCTGAATAGAAAAGTTTTAGCTGATTTAGCAATGAATAATCCAAATGCTTTTGAGGCTATTGTTAAATCTTTGAAATAATTCTTATTTAATTACTTTACCTGAGTTTCGAATTCTTATTAATCCATTACAAATACTATAAACAGGGGCTTTTAACATATCCTTGTGCTTTAGTTGATTTATTAAAAGATATATTTACTTAACCAAACAATTTAATTGATGAGATTATCTTCTTTATCTTTTATACTTTTAGCGTTTCCTTTATTTTCCCAACAAAATAGCATAAACGTGCAGCAGTTTGAAGGCATGACCTTCAGCGTGTCAGGAATTGTAACTGATTCTGAAACTTCTGAACCACTACAATATGCAACAATATTAATGAAGCACAACAAAATTCCAGACAAAACTTATAGTGGAGTAACAGATGAATTTGGAAGGTTTATAGTCGATGTTAATCCAGGTATATACGAACTTAAAATAGATTATATCTCCTTTGTCTCTTTCTCTGATGAGAATTTTTTAGTAAAAGGTGATACCAATATCGGGAACATAGCCTTGGAGCTTGATGTCTCAGTACTTGATGAAGTTGAAGTAAGAGCTGAAAGAACTCAAGTTGAAATTAGACTTGATAAAAAAATATACAACGTAGGTCAAGACATTACTGTTAAAGGTGGAAATGTTTCTGATGTACTTGCTAATATACCTTCAATTGATGTAGACTTTGATGGTAATATTTCATTACGAGGAAACAGTAATGTAAGAATTTTAATAAATGGAAAGCCATCTGGTCTAGTTGGTCTATCTGGACCCCAGGGTTTAAGATCACTGCCTTCTGAATCAATAGAAAAAGTTGAAGTAGTAACATCACCATCAGCAAGATACTCAGCTGAGGGAACTGCCGGTATTTTGAATATAATACTCAAGAAACAAAACCTGCTTGGTTTTAATGGAAACTTTAATTTTAATCTTGGTATACCAAGAAATGAGGGCCTGAATGGAACTTTAAATGTAAGAAATGAAAAAGTTAACTTATTTAGCACAGTTAATCTTAGTAACTCTGAAAATTCGGGTTCTTATTATTCTGAAACTAATTATATTAAACAAGACTTGACAATTGATGAATCAAATGATTGGGATTATAACAACAAAAACATTTTTTTTAATTTAGGAAGTGAATATTTCTTTGATGACGACACATCCCTAACCTTAAGCGGTTTTTACAAGAGGGGTAGCGATTTAAGCAATCTTATAAACATAGTAAACGATATTTCTGTAGGGGTAATATCTTCAACAAATAACAGACTAAGAGATGAAACTGAGATTGATGAATCTTTTGAGTACGCACTTGACTTTTATAAAGGTTATGATAGAGATGGACAAACACTTAGTGCCAGAATATCATATGAAGAAAGTGAAGATGACGAACTTGAAGAAATCGAAGACTTTGCAATATTTCCTTCAATTTCAGAATCAATTTTTGAAAAAGTATCAAATATTGATTTTCAAAAAAGATTACTAGGACAAGTTGATTTCATCTATCCAATCGATGAAAAAACGGAATTTGAATTTGGATATAGAGGCAGATTTCTAGAGAGAGAAACTGATTATGATGTCTCATTTTTGACTGGCACTAAATATATTTCGGACCTTGATTTATCAAATGTATTTAATTACAAAGTAGATGTTAATTCAATATACACTCAATTTGGTAAAAAATTCAAAAAAATATCATTATTAGTTGGTTTAAGATATGAGGATTCTAGACAAGAAATCAACCAAAAAACTACAAATCAATTTGAAATAAAAAAATATTCCAATATTTTTCCTACTCTAAATTTTGCATATGAATTTTCAGACCAAGAGTCTGTAACATTTGGTTATAGTAAAAGGGTAAGAAGACCTAGGGGATGGGATATAAATCCATTTCCAAGAAGAAACTCTGTAACAAATTTTAGAAGAGGTAATCCCTTTTTAGATGCAACTTTTACTACTGCACTTGAGGTTGATTATTTAAGAAGATTAAAAAAATTTACTCTTAATACTTCAATTTTTTACAGACAGTCTGATGGAAATATTGAGAGAATAACTGAAGAAACAGGAGAAATTGTTGATCTTATTGTTGATAGTGAATCGAATGCTCCAATACTTCAAGTTCCTGTTTTAGAATCATACCCAATAAATCTGTCCAGTAATAAGCGTTTTGGATCAGAATTAAGTTTAACATACACTCCATCAAGAAATGTAAGGTTAAATGCAAGTTTTACAATTAATACAAGCTCTTTAAGAGGTCAATACGAAGATCAAAACTTTGACTCTGATAATACTAATTGGAGTAGTAGATTCAACGGGTTTATAAGACTTCCAAAGGACTATAGCCTTCAATTTTTTGGATTTGTTCGTGGACCAAGCGAAACTGCTTTCTCTAAAAGAAAAGCTTTTGGGTTTGTTACTGGAGCAATTCAAAAATCTTTACTTGAAAAAAAAGGAACGCTTTCCCTTAAATTTAGTGATTTGTTTAACACCAGTAAATCTAGATCTGAATCATTTAGAGACTCTTTCTATAGAAAAGGTGTGGGAAGATGGAGGATGCCAACTTATGTTCTAACTTTTAGTTATAGGTTTAATGATAACAAGTATAAACAAAGAAAGAAAAATATCAGAAAAGATCGTGGTGGGTCTGAACAAGAATTAGGAGATGAACCAATATTTAATTAAGATTTAAGTTTTTTTGTTATAAATTCTCTTACCTTCATAAATACATAAGATGAAGCCCAATATGGTGCTACTAATGCTAAAAAGATCATAAGCCAAAATCCCATTGTAAAAATTGCTAAAAAGGCTAAAAATCCTAGGTATTGTTGAAACTCCATATATTTGTAAATGCTAAACAAAAGTAATTTTTTTTAAGTAAATTACAAAGATGAAGGAGTATAGAATTGAAAAAGTTACATTAGGAGAAGTAAAAGTTCCACAAAAATCTCTTTGGGGACCTCAGACTGAAAGATCTAGAAATAATTTTAAAATTGGTAACTCAGCTTCCATGCCAATTGAGATTATTCATGCCTATGCAGTTATAAAAAAGTCTGCAGCTCAAACAAATTCTAGTTTAGGATTATTATCAAAAGAAAAATGTGAGCTAATAGAAAATGTTTGTAATGAGATATTGGATAATAAGCATAATGACCAATTTCCTTTAGTTGTATGGCAAACTGGATCAGGTACACAAACTAATATGAACTTAAATGAGGTAATTTCAAATCGGGCACACTTAATAGAGGGAAAGGATTTTGAAAAATCAGATAAAACATTATCTCCAAATGATGATGTAAACCTTTCTCAATCATCAAATGACACTTTTCCTTCAGCAATTAACATTGCTGCTATGAAAATTTTAACTAAAAATACTATTCCTAGCATTAAAAGATTAAGAAATACATTGGATAAAAAATCAATAACGTTTAATAAAATTGTAAAAATTGGTAGAACTCATTTAATGGACGCTACACCAATAACTCTCGGTCAAGAATTCTCTGGATATGTATCTCAACTTGATCATGGTATAAATGCATTGGAAAACTCTTTGGATCATCTGAGTGAACTACCAATTGGCGGAACTGCTGTTGGGACTGGAATTAATACTCCTAAAGGATATTCAAAAAAAATTATTAAATATATTTCAAAAAATTCAGGTATTTTGTTTAAGGAGTCTCCAAACAAATTTGAGGGGATTGCTTCCCATGATTGCATTGTGGCAGTCCACGGTGCATTAAAAACTTTAGCTGCATCTATTTATAAAATATCAAATGATATAAGGCTAATGGGTTCAGGACCAAGATCAGGAATAGGTGAACTTATTCTTCCAGCCAATGAACCTGGTAGCTCTATAATGCCAGGTAAGGTAAATCCTACTCAGTGTGAGGCAATATCAATGGTATGTGCTCAAATTTTTGGAAATGATGTGGCTGTAAGTTTTGCAGGTGCAAATGGACATTTTGAATTAAACGTATTCAAACCACTTTTTGCATATAATATAATTGAGTCTTCAAAAATATTAGGAGATGCATCGCTCAGCTTTGCTAATAATTGTGTTGAAGGATTAAGACCTAATAATAAAAGAATTAAAAAATTTCTTGAAGATTCATTAATGCTAGTCACAGCTCTTAATTCAAAGATAGGTTATTATAAAGCTGCAGAGATAGCTAATAAAGCATATAATGAAGGTATTACCTTGAAAGATTCAGCTTTAGCTCTTAATTATTTATCAGAAAAAGAATTTGATGAATATGTCAATCCTAATAGAATGACTAATAATGATAGTTGAAATTGTTTCATTCAAGAATAAGTACTCAAAATATTTTTATGAATTAAATTATGATTGGTTAAACGAGTATTTCTATGTTGAGGATTATGATAAAAAAATTCTCAAAAACTGCAAAAAGGAGATTATAGATAAAGGAGGTCATATTTTTTTTGCTATTTATGATTTTAATGTTGTTGGAACTATGGCATTAATGCCAAGAGGAAAAGGAGTATATGAATTAAACAAAATGGCGGTAAGAAAAGATTTAAGAGGCAATGGAATTGGCAATCAACTCATTAAATTTATTATAGACTACTCAAAAGATAAAGGATTTAATTCAGTGATACTTTATTCAAATACTGTATTAAAAAAT
>CAJPUS010000075.1 GCA_905380995.1 uncultured Flavobacteriaceae bacterium | reverse complement strand
AATCAGGACTTGATACACTAGAAAGGTCAATAGTTATTGAAGCGTTTAGCACATTTAGCTTATTACCTAAAGCTAATGCAGATTCTAAACTTGCAGCTGAATTTACAGTTACATCAGTAGAATATACATTAGAGGAAGCTAAAAGTTCAGCTAGACTTGTATCGATTGCATCTAACTCAGAACTAAGCGCAGCAACTTCAGTTGCAGTTGCAGCTGTAGCAAGAGATGCTTTAACAGCTTCGACTTCCGCTTGAAGTGTAGCTAAACTAGCGTTGATAGTAGAAAAATCGATATTGCTTGCAGCTGAATTAGCAGCATTAGCAGCAGCTTGCGCAGCAGTTACACCAGACTGAAGACCACTAATGGTTCCAGAAAGGGATGCAACTTGAGCTGAAATAGCTTGTAAACCATCAACTTGAGATTTTAACGCACTTATTTGTGCATTTAAATCATCAAATTGATCATCATAATTCTGACATCCCACAAAAACTAGTGAGGCAGCCAGAATGGTTAATAATCCTTTTTTCATTGTTTTAAAATTTAATTTATATTTAATTGTATTTTTCATATGAACGTTCATGTTACATATTAATGTACACACATTTAGTAACAAATACCATGCCACAATTAACAAAATATTAGCATAATGAGATATAATATATTGATTTTCACATACTTAGCTAATTTTATTTTTATAATCGGTTGTAATAATCTTGGAGAAAATCGGATGATTGATCTTGAAAAATCTGTAATTACAGATTGTAAGTTTTTATTCGAAAGACAAAACGTTGCTTATTTAGAAGGTAAAATTTTCGAGGGACTGTGCTCTCAAATATCGATTGATAAAAAATTTAAGGAATTTAGAAGATATAAAAATGGCCAAAAAAATGGAAAACAACTAAGCTTTTTTTTACCTGAGGAAACTATTCACTATATTGGTTTTAGTAAAGATAATATGATACATGGTAAATTCAGAGAATTTTTTAGAAATGGTAATTTATATCAAAAAGGAAAGATGTTCAGAGGAACATACGATGGTATATGGAAGGTATACTCAGAAAATGGTGATTTAAAAGAGAGATATACTTATTCAAAGGGTGAACTATTAAGAAGTAATATAAATGAAGAATAAAAGTTTTTTATTTTTTGCAGTTTCACTGCTAGTTTCATGTTCTAATAAAGTTACTGAAGCTCTGACAATTGATACTCACATAGATATTAATGTTATGAATTTTACTGATTCTTTAAATTACACTATGAATACAGATACACAGTTTAATCTTCCAAATATGATTAAAGGTGGACTAGACGTAGCATGGCTCGTTGTTTACACAGCTCAAGGTGAGCTTAATGAGAAAGGTTACGAAACAGCCTATAAAAATGCCATTTCAAAGTTTGATGCAATTGATCGTTTAGTAAATGTATATGCACCAGACAAGGTTGAACTTGCTCTTAGCTCGGATGATGTTAAAAAAATATATGCTAAAGGTAAAAAGTCAATAATGATAGGAGTTGAGAATGCATATTCTATAGGCTTAGACACATCAAATATTAGAAAGTTTTGGGAAAAAGGTGCAAGGTATGTTTCACTATCTCACAATGGGCATAGTCAACTTTCAGACTCAAATACAGGAGAGTTTGATAATACATCTTTACATAATGGTCTGAGTGATTTGGGAAAGGAAGTTATTGATCTCTTGAACTATTATGGGATTATTATAGATATTTCACATCCATCAAAAGAGGCTATAAAACAAATGATTCAGCTCAGTAAAGCCCCTGTAATTGCATCTCACTCCTCTGCTAGAGCACTTAGAGACCATCCAAGAAATGTTGATGACGAACAGCTAAGCTGGATTAAACAAAATGGAGGTGTAATTCAAACTACAGCTCTTGGTTTCTTTTTAACTGATCGTGAAGATCCTCCTGCAAATATGGATGATTTTATGGATCATATAGATTATATGGTTGAAAAGATTGGAATAGATCATGTCGGTATAAGCTCTGACTTTGACGGAGGTGGAGGAATTATTGGGTGGGAAGATGCTTCAGAGACGATGAATGTTACTATTGCTCTAAGAGAGAGAGGTTACAGTGAGTCTGAAATTGCAAAATTGTGGGGGGGTAACCTGCTAAGAGTTCTTGATGAAGTTCAAGAAATAGCAGCTAAACTTCAGTCTTAGGTGTCATAAGTAAAGTTTCTGACCTAATCTAGCAATATTGAATCCTTTCTTAATAACCGATTTTGATAAATCACTGTCTGGATCTAACATAGGGTTAGTGTGATTCATATGAATAAAATAGACCTTGCTCTTATATTCTTTGCTTAAAGTGTTTAAAAGACTTATAGTTTCAGATACTAATGGATGGGGAATTTCACTGATATCTCTATTTATTTCCTCCATATCATAGAATGTTGCATCTAATAATAAATAATCAAATTTCATTACTAAATCAATCAATTTTTTATCCCATTTTTCCCATTTGTCTATATCAGGTATAAATAGGGCTTTTTTATTTTTTCCCTTTATAATGTAGCCTGCAGTCTCAGAATACTCATCTCTATGGGGAACTTTAATTGGGGTTACGTGTATATTACTTAGCTCCAAATTGCTCTCATCAAATTTTGTATTTTGAATTTGAATATTGTTTAGATCAACTAATTGACTCCAAGGGCCATTTTTTCGCAAAAATATACTCATTTTAGGGAGAACCTTAACCAAAAGGTTTTTTGTACCCAGTGCTTCTCTTCCAAAATACATAAGTCCCGAATAATGACCAATATGTGCATGGCTAATATATAAAGCTTCAGGTAGTAAAAATTCTTGAAAAATATTATTCTTAAGGTTGTTTAACTGATATGTGATATCTGGTGTTGCTTCAAATAAAATATACTTATTTAGATCTGAATTAACAACTGCAATTGAGGTTACATAGAACTCCTCATATTTAGTAAAATTATCTAAGCAAAACTTGTGCTTACATCCAATGTGTGGCATACCAGCATCCTGAGTATTACCCAGGATATATATATATTCTGATTGAGTATAAATAGGAATTGTAGTAGCCAGAATGAAGAAAAATTTTAAAAATCTAATCAAAATGAAAAATTAACACCAAAATAAAAATTTCTTTTGGGAGCTGGCTCATAGTATCTTTTTCCAAATGCATTTATTCTTATGTTATCAAAATAATCTTGATTAAAAAAATTATTAACCCCGATTGAAAACTCGCTATTTTTTAAAACTTCTCTTGAATATTTAATATTAAAAATATTATACGAACTGACAAGAGTCTGGTTAAGATTGTCAGCATATCTCTCTCCTATATGTCGATTTGTTAATATTAAAGTACTTTTTTTAGATAATTTGAATAAGATTTCCAAATCAAGCATTTGACTTGGGATACCAGGAATTAGATTCTCCGAAAGGTCATTGCCATCTAAAGTAAAATCCTTAAATCTGTTTTTACTTAATGTATAATTTATGTTAAATAGCCAACTTTTGAATGAAAAAGAAGAGCTGAGCTCAATTCCTGTTCTCAATGTTGATCCAACATTTCTGTAGAAGTTTTTACCTGGAAATAATTCTATTTCATAAGGCAAGATTTCATTATCTGAATTTGTAATATATGCAACAGCCTCAATCGAAATATTTGGTAATAATTTTCTCCATCCAACCTCATAATTTAATGCATTATTGGATTTTAAATCCTTGTTAAATCCACTTCCATCTGGGTTGTTTGATAACTCATTTAATGTTGGTGTTTCAAAGCTTGTACCAAATGAAAAGAATATATTGTCAGATGAATTAATACTGTAGGATAGTCCTAAAGAAGGGTTTACCTTATCCAAATTGACTTTATTATCTGAATCAATTCCAATAGAATTTATATCATATCTAATTCCATATCTTAAAAGAAGTCCCGAATTATATGTTGTTTGATTAACAAGATAAAACCCAGATGTATCAAAGTTTTCAATTTGATCAAGTGTTATTTCACCTCTTAAACCAAAATTATTTTTAAATCTTTTTCTATCATCAGATTGGCTCAAATAATCAACACCTAGTACTAAAGATGTATTTCTATTCTGGAAATTTTTATTTGTGGTATACTTTGTTCCAAACCCAAAATAATTCCTGTCAATTGAAATAATTCCTCCATAATTGAAAGGTAATTTTGAGTAAAAATCTCTTTGTTGATAGAAAAAATAGCTATCAAAAAATGAGTTTTCATTTTTTTTATAATTCCATGAGATACCTGTTTTTATATGCTCTACCTTTTCATAAGTATCATAGTCAATATTATTTTTTCTAGCTTGTCTTCGGTTGTTTTCAACCTCACTTAACTTTAAACCCCCTGGGTCAAAAGCATATGGACTGTTGGTATAATTTATCTGCCATATTATCTTATTTTTTTGATTTAACTCATTAATATATTTAAGATTCAATATATTTGATTTATATCCGCTTTGATCTCTATAACCATTAGAGCGTCTTTTGTCATAGTGAATAATCAAATTAGAATTCTTCCAGTCAAAAACTCTTGTTCTTTGAATTGATTGGTATTGATAAGCCCCAAATATTCCTGAAGTTCTGTAATATTTTTCATTCGGATCAGACAAAGTATTAATACTTATTACGCCACCTGAAGAGTTTCCATACAAGTTTGCGTTTGGACCTCTTAATATCTCAATATTTGAAATTAATCCTAATGGCAGATTGTCTAATTGACTTTGACCATCAGGGGTTGTCTCGGGAATTCCATCAACAATTAATTTTAAACCTCTAATACCAAATGCTGACCTTGCTCCAAAACCTCTAATCGAAATTCTTAAGTCTTGTGAAAAATTATTTGACGAGGTTGTAAATACACCAGGTGTATTTTTAATAAAATTTGAAAATGAGGATTGAGAATCAAAGTTTTTATCCTTACTAAAACTTTTCAAAGTAACTGATAGAGGTATTTGTTTTTGTATAGTATTAATTTTTGTTGATTTTACAACTACATTCTCTAAGTCTATACTTTGAATTGAATCCTGTAGATTAGCAAAAACAAAAAATGGAGCTAATAAAAATAGCTTATTGATATACTCTAACATAGTCTATTTGATAAGTTGCATTAGTAAAACCCGGGGCTACATAACCATCTGTCCAATGACCTCCAACAGCAAGGTTTAAAAGAATAAAAAATGGTTTGTCAAAGGGTGAATGTTGGGATTGCATCGGAAATTCAAAATAAATTTCTTCATCAACAAAAAACTGAATTTTATCAGGTGACCATTGAATAGCATAAATATGAAATTCTTCAAATGGATTATTTATAATTTTTTCAGCTCTTATAAACCTTTCTTGACCAGTATCAAAAAAGATTTTATTTGGAACATATGTAGTCTGTTTTGAGTAGTCTTGAGGACCATAATGTACAGCTGAAGAAATCAAACCTGGATCATTACTAGTGTTGTCTTTCACATAATCTCCATGTTCCAGTATATCTAGCTCTCCACAGCCAGGCCAGCTAATTTCGTCAATATTTGCGCCAAGCATCCAAAATGCTGGCCACATTCCCTCCCAGTTAGGAAGTTTTGCCTTCATCTCAACTCTACCATATGTAAATTCAAATTTATCTTGAGTATTTATTCTCGCAGATGTATAATTTTTACCTAAAAAGCTTTCATATTTTGCTGTAATTTTTAAAAGTCCATCTTCAACTTTGATATTATCATGTTTATCTGTGTAATACTGTAACTCTCCATTATACCAGCTGCCATTATTTGGCGCAACAGTTTCAATATTCCATCTATCTGTTGAAACAGCTGGGACTCCAAGTGATGAATCTTCATCAAATTCATCACTCCAAACTAGCTCATTACCAAAAGAATAACTGGTGATTGTTTGATTAGAAGAGATATTTCCTTGAGTGTTATTGCTTACTTGATTAAAGTTTGAGTGTGGATAAAAACTACCACTTAACAAGGAATCATTGACATCAGATCTAGATTTACTACACGAGATTAACGCAAGCAGAGTAAAAAAGACTGAATATAAGTAGGCTTTCATATATAAAGTAAAATCTAACTCAAAGCTAATAATATTTATTATTTTTAGTAAAATTTTTTAATGGAATTAATTCCACATGAAGGAATTTCAATAATGTCAATCTTCAGAGGGGTTATAGGATTGTGTTCGATTATTTTAATTGCATATTTACTCAGTAATAGTAAGAGAAACATTGATTGGAAAACAATTATAATTGGTATAACAAGTCAATTTCTTATTGCTATAGCTGTTTTAAAAATTGATTTTGTTAGAATAATTTTTGAAAAACTTGGTCAGGGTTTTCTTGCAATTGTAACATTTACAAATCAAGGGTCCATAATTCTTTTTGGAGAATTAGCAGATTCCTCTAAATATGGTGAGATATTTGTATTTCAGGTTTTGCCTGTTATTATTTTCTTTTCAGCACTTACATCTGTACTATATTATTATCGTATTATTCAAAAAATAGTCACTGTTTTAGCATGGATGCTAACAAAGCTTTTGAATATATCTGGACAAGAAAGCCTTGCGGTTGCTGGTAATATTTTTTTAGGACAAACTGAAGCTCCACTTTTAGTTAAAGGGTACCTTAATAAGATGAATAGGTCTGAATATTTTCTTTTAATGACTGGTGGGATGGCAACTGTAGCGGGTAGTGTTCTTGCAGCATATATAGGATTTCTTGGAGGTGATGACCCTGCTCAAAGAATAGAGGTAGCTAAAAACTTAATTATTGCATCTGTAATGGCTGCTCCTGGTGCAATTGTGATTTCAAAAATAATATTTCCTCAAACTGAAGAGGTAAATAAAGTAATAGAAATTAGCTCTGAGGTTACAGGGACTAATCTGCTTTCTGCAATAACAAACGGAACACGTGATGGAATCAAAATGGCTGTTAATGTTGGTGCAATGTTACTAGTATTTCTTGCTCTCATTGCACTTATAAATGGAATTTTCTTTCAATTAGCAGCTATTTTTGGTCTAAACCTATGGATTGAGCAAAATACAATCTATGATTCCTTTTCTATTGAATTTATACTTGGATATTTATTTGCACCCTTAATGTGGATAATTGGTGTTGCCTCAGAGGACATTACACTAATGGGCCAACTCTTAGGCGTGAAACTAGCTGCTAGTGAATTTGTTGCATACATTGAGTTAGCAGATTTAAAAGATATAACAAGCATTGTGCATCTAACGTATCAAAAGTCTGTAATTATGGCAACTGTTATGCTTTGTGGATTTGCAAACTTTGCTTCAATTGGAATTCAAATAGGTGGAATCGGGATACTAGCACCTGGAAAATCAAAATTATTGACTGAATTAGGTTTTAAAGCAATGATAGGAGGAACCCTCGTATCATTATTATCTGCAACTTTTGTTGGTATGCTTCTTGGTTAATTTTCTTCAGTTGAAAGTCGTTTCCAAAATTTCATAAGACTTAAAACTGATAAAACAGAAATAATCATAAATACAGATCCAAGTGTTATTCTTGAATATAGAATATAGCCAATACCAAAGAGAATACTATAAACAGACATACTTCCAAAAACCATGCATAATATTCCACTAGGTACATCCCATTTTTCTTTTTTACCTGAGATAATTACACCATTTTCCTCAGATACTTTAACCACTTTTTTCCATCCAGGGCCTCCAGGTTGTATTTTTTTATAAAAATTCTGAAGTGTTTCTATTTTTGATGGTGGTGTAATCATTGTTACAATTAACCACGAAACAGTTGTTATTGTAACACCTAAAATCAGCTTTTCCTCAACTGAAAAATTATTTGGTATTATAAATTCAAAAGCAAGCGCAATTATAAATGATACTATCATCGCGGTTAATTCACTATACACATTTATTCTATACCAGAACCATCTTAGAATAAATATTAAACCAGTACCAGCTCCAATTTGAAGGATTATTCCAAATGCTTGGAGTGAGTTATTTAAATAAAGTGCAAAAAAAGCAGATATTATCATTAATAAAACAGTGAAGACTCTACCCATTAACACATAATGTTTCTCTGATTTATCACTAACAAAAAATCTTCTATAAAAA
>CAJPUS010000074.1 GCA_905380995.1 uncultured Flavobacteriaceae bacterium | reverse complement strand
TTAAAAATATTTTTTTCATTTTATGTTTTCAGCATTTTTCAGAGCATAATCTAATGCTCCTAATTTATTATACACTTCTTGAAGTTCATCTTGAGGTTTTGATTTTATTACTATACCTGCTCCTGCTTGATAGCTTAGTTCATTATTTTTACTAAAAAAAGATCTAATGATAATTGCATGGTTAAAATTTCCATTGAAGTCCAAATATCCAATGGCTCCACCATAAAAATTTCTATTGACTTTTTCATACTTTTCAATTAATGTTAAAGCCTTATGCTTTGGAGCTCCTGTGAGTGTTCCCGCTGGAAATGTATCCATTACAACTTGAAAAATTTTGGATGTATCTTTTAAATTGGCAGTAACCTTAGATACTAAATGAATTACATGAGAGAAAAATTGAATCTCTCTGTTTTTTTCAACTTTTACATTGCTACCATTTCTACTTAAATCATTTCTTGCTAGATCTACTAACATAATATGCTCAGAGTTTTCTTTTGGATCTAAAGACAATTCCTTTGCTTTTTCTTCATCTTTCTCGTCATCACCAGATCTTTTAAATGTTCCAGCAATTGGATGAATCTCTGCTTTACCACTATTAATTATTATCTGAGCCTCAGGAGAGCTGCCAAATATCTTAAAATTTCCATAATCAAAGAAAAACAAATATGGTGATGGGTTAATAGACCTCAAAGATCTGTATACATTGAACTCATCTCCTTCAAATTTTTGATTGAATCTTCTAGATAAAACTAGTTGAAATACATCACCTCTTTTACAATGCTCTTTTGCTTTTGCTACATATTCTAAAAATTCTTCATCACTAATATTAGATGTTTTTTTACCTATATTTACGTAATCAAATATTGAATAACTCTTAGAATTAATAATATCACCAATTTCTTTTAAATTATTTGAATCATCATGAGAATTACAAAAAATATGTGCTTCATGATTGAATAGACTAATTGCAATTATATTTTGGTAAAATCCATAATATATATCGGGAATATCTAAATCACTTTTTATCGAACTAAAATTGATATCTTCTTGATATTTAATTGATTCATGTGACATGTAACCAAAAAGTCCGTTAGTTATAAATTTTGAATTAATTTTCTCAGTATCATAACTATTTAAGTAGTTGTTTAAGTAATATGTAATGCTTTTATCAGTATCCATTTTGATAGTTTCACTTTTATTTCCAGGTAGTTTTTGGTTTATAACATGATTTTTAACCTCAAACGATCCAGTTTGATTAAAACATATAAATGAATAATTATTACCAGCCTGCATATAATCACTACTTTCTAATAGAATACTATTTGGATAACTATCCCTAATCTTGAGGTAAACTTCAACAGGAGTTATAGTGTCAGCTATAATTTTCTTGGAATATGTATTTATTTTTATTGTTTTCATAGCAAAAAAAAAGCCTGTCGTGAGACAAGCTAGTATATTACAGTTTTATTCACGATTAATTAGATTTCGTAATTCCACCACCAATATGTGT
>CAJPUS010000073.1 GCA_905380995.1 uncultured Flavobacteriaceae bacterium | reverse complement strand
AATCTTTTTTAATTGATCAACTTTGATTCTTTTTTGCTCCATTGAATCTCTATCTCTAATAGTGAATGTTTCATCCTCTAGAGTTTGGTGATCTATAGTTATGCAGTAAGGAGTACCAATTGCATCTTGTCTTCTATACCTTCTACCAATTGCATCTTTTTCGTCATAATCAATTTTGATTTCATGCTTAAAGTCTTTCATTAACTTATTTGTATGTTCAGGTAATCCATCTTTCTTGAGCAGTGGTAAAAATGCTAACTTATTTGGTGCTAATTGTTTCGGAATACTCATTACATTTCTCGTTGATCCATCATCTAAGGTTTCCATTTTGAATGAGTTAGTAAGAATAGCTAAAAACATTCTATCCAATCCAATTGATGTTTCAACCACATAAGGGGTATAATTTTTATTAAGGACAGGATCAAAATACTGTATTTTTTTTCCAGAAAGTTTTTCATGACTCTTCAGGTCAAAGTCTGTTCTCGAGTGGATACCCTCAAGCTCCTTAAACCCGAAAGGGAAAAGAAACTCAATATCACATGCAGCATCAGCATAATGAGCTAATTTATCATGGTCATGATACCTAAATGAACTATCATTAATCCCAGTATTTAAGTGCCAATCAAGACGCTTTCTCTTCCATATATCAAACCATTCTACTTGTGATCCAGGTTGAATAAAGAATTGCATTTCCATCTGTTCAAATTCTCGCATTCTAAAAATAAACTGACGAGCTACTATCTCATTTCTAAAAGCTTTTCCAGTTTGAGCAATACCAAAAGGTATCTTCATTCTTGATGTTTTCTGAATATTTAGATAATTAAGAAAAATTCCTTGTGCAGTTTCAGGTCTTAGATAAATATCCATGCTAGATTCCTCAGATGCACCTAATTTTGTGCTAAACATTAGATTAAATTGCCTAACTTCTGTCCAATTACATGTACCCGAGATTGGACATTTAATCTCTAGATCGTCAATTAGCATTTTTACAGAGGATAAATCCTCATTTTCAAATGCTGACACCATTTTAGATTTAATTTTATCGATTGATGATAATATTTCATGTACTCTTGAGTTAGTCTCAATAAACTGTTTTTTATTAAACTTCTCTTTAAATCTTTTTTTTGCTTTATCTATTTCTTTTTGAACTTTCAAATTAAGTTTTTCTATGTACTCTTCAATTAACACATCAGCTCTATATCTTTTCTTTGAATCCTTGTTATCAATTAAGGGATCATTAAAAGCATCAACATGCCCAGAGGCAACCCATGTTTTAGGATGCATAAATATTGCTGAATCAATTCCAACAATATTTTCATTTAATTGAACCATTGATTTCCACCAGTAATCTCGAATGTTATTCTTTAACAAAGTCCCATTATGGGCATAGTCATATATGGCATTCAGGCCCTCATATATTTCACTTGATGGAAATATAAACCCATATTCTTTAGAATGAGATATTATTTTTTTAAGTGAATCTTTATCCATGACTATATTGCAAAAATAGTTCTTTTTACTATTTTAAATATGTTAATTTGTATTTGAATTAATGTAATGAAGAAAATTATATTTACATTTTTATCGTTGTTCATAGTTTGTGGATGTGCAAAAAGAGCAGGGGGGCCTAGTGGTGGTCCTACCGATAGTATCCCTCCAGTTTTAGTAAATGCAAGTCCAAAACTTAATTCTATAAATTTTGACTCAAAAGAAATTAGACTAACATTCGATGAATATGTTAAATTAGAGAATGTTCAAGATCAATTAATTATATCTCCACCTATTGAAAAAAGTGCCTACGAAATTAAACCTCTAACTGGAGTTACAAAAAAGGTTTTTTTAAAATTTATTGATTCGCTAGATGTAAATACTACTTATACTATAAACTTTGGAAATAGTATTAAAGACAATAATGAAGGCAACCCGTTAACTTTTTTTAATTATACTTTTTCAACCGGAGAGACTATTGATTCACTTTATATAAAAGGTAATATTTCAGATGCCTTTAATATTGCGACAGATGAATATGTTTCAATTCATCTTTACAGAATTGATTCTAAATTAGATGACTCCATAATTTTTAATAAACGACCTACTTATATTTCCAATTCTCTAGATTCAACATCATATATATTAAAAAACATAAGTGAGGGTAAATATCTTATAGTTGCAATTAAAGATGTAGATAATAATTATTTTTTTGATCCATTTTATGATAAAATTGGTTTTATTGATTCAGTTATTACTCTTCCAAAAGACTCAATTATCGATTTTAAATTATTTAAAGAAGAAACTGAATTAATATGGGATAAACCACATTTTTTAAATAGTGAAAAAATTGGATTTGGGTATTATGGAAAACTTGATTTTAATAGACTAGTAATTGACTCAAATCTTCCAGATAGTGTAGATTATACTTTAACAAAAGATATAGAGAAAGATACTATTTATTTATGGCTAACAATGAATAGTTTTGACTCATTAAACTTTAATTTGATAGAAAAAGATACTACTAAGCTAACTACTGTTAAGTTTGACAGAAAAAGAGATACTCTCATTGATTCTCTCAGTATTACTGCAAAAACAGCAAATGTTATTCATCTTAGAGAGTCATTTAAACTTTCAAGTAACATCCCAATAAAAAAAATTGAGGATTCTTTAATAAACATAATAGATATTGATTCGATTTCTGTTCCCTTTTCAACTTTACTAAATGATAACTTGGATGAAATTGATATAAAATTTGAAGTTTCACCGTCAGATAATTACAGAATTTTTATTTTACCAGAGGCAATTAGAGATTTTAAGGGTGTGACAAATGACACATTACAATTTAATCTAGTTAGTCAAGCATTAGAAGATTATGGAAATATATATTTAGATGTTATAAGGAACAGTCAGTCAAAGTTTATACTTCATCTGTTAAACGCTAATGGAGATATTATTAGGGAATATAATAATGTAAATCAAAATTCAACTTTTAACTTTGACTACATACGGCCAGGAAAATATACTTTCAGATTAATTGAAGATTTAAATAATAACAATCTTTGGGATACTGGTAATTATTTAAATAGAGTTAGGCCTGAGCCTGTTTATTACTTCCCAGCTGAACTTGATGTAAGAGCAAACTGGGACCTGAATGAAACTTTTGATTTAAACCAAAAACTATCATTTAAAGATTCAATAAACTAATTTTATGAAGAAAAATATATCAATTTTACTAATTACTATTTTTTTTAGTGCTGACTGTCAAAACCTATATTTTCCAAGTAAAGGAAATTGGGAAATAAAGTTACCCTCAGATTTTAATTATGATTCAAAGAAAATTCAAAAAGCAATCGACTTTGTAGTTAAGAATCAAAACAATGGTGATAAGGATTTAAGAGTTGAAATATTAAAAGGATTTTCATCAGAGCCCTATCATACCATTAAAGGACCTACCAAAAAAAGAGGAGAAACAAATGGCCTAATTATAAAAGATGGATATATAATAGCCTCATGGGGAGATACTAAAAGGGTTGATATGACTTTTAGTGTTACAAAAAGTTATCTCTCTGCTGTAACAGGAATTGCAGTTGATAAAAACCTTATTAGATCTGAAAAAGACTTTGTTTCTAATTATGTTTGGGATAAAACGTTTGATGGAGAAAAAAATAGTAGAATTACATGGGAGGATCTTTTAAATCAGTCCTCAGATTGGTTTGGTAATTTATTTGGAATAAACCACTGGGAAGATAGACCAGATACTAGTAAAAGCATTGATGAATGGAGATCTGAACCACAAAGACAACCTGGAACATATTATAAATATAATGATGTTAGGGTGAATGTTCTAGCTTATTCACTTCTTCAGGTCTTTAGAGAATCTTTGCCAAAGGTTTTAAAAAATACAATTATGGATCCAATTAATGCATCTGATACATGGAGATGGTATGGTTATGAAAATTCATGGGTTAACATAGATGGAGTTAAAACACAATCTGTATCTGGAGGAGGACATAATGGTGGCGGAATATTTATTAGCTCCGAGGATCATGGAAGATTTGGACTTTTATTTTTAAATAAAGGAATTTGGGATGGTAATAGAGTAATTTCTGAAGAATGGATAAAAAAATCTATTACACCATCAGAAACAAATCCAGAGTACGGTTATATGTGGTGGATTAATTCTAAGCTAGGCGAAGATTACCAAACTACAGATTGGAAAAATGTACCGACAAATATTTTTTACGGAAGTGGTTTTGGAGGAAACAAAGTTATCATAATTCCTGATGAAAATATGGTGGTTGTTGGAAGATGGTTTGGAAGCCAAACAGAAAGTACTTTTATAAAGATGATTTTAGACTCAAAATACTTTAAACCTTAGCTTTGTAAAATTCTCTATTCATTTTAGCTATATTTTTAATTGAGATTCCTTTTGGACATTCCACTTCACATGCTCCAGTATTAGTACAGTTTCCAAAACCTTCATCATCCATTTGTTTAACCATATTTAATACTCTTTCTTTTGCTTCAACCTTTCCTTGTGGTAAATAAGAAAATTGCGAAACTTTTGCGGATACATAAAGCATTGCGGATGCATTTTTACATGTCGCAACACATGCACCACATCCAATACATGTTGCAGCATCAAAGGCATTATCTGCATCCTCTTTTCTAATTGGAGTAGTATTTGCATCTTGAGTATTTCCAGAAGTATTAATACTTATGTATCCACCTGAATGTTGAATTCTATCAAAAGCAGATCTGTCTACAACCAAATCTTTAATTATTGGGAAAGAAGCTGCTCTAAAAGGCTCAATTACGATTGAATCCCCATCATTAAATTTTCTCATATGAAGTTGACATGTTGTTACACCTTTTTCAGGGCCATGAGCTCTTCCATTTATAAATAATGAGCAGCTACCACAAATTCCTTCTCTACAATCATGATCAAATGATATTGGATCAATATTTTCATAGATTAACTTTTGATTAAGCACATCCATCATTTCAAGAAAAGACATATCTGGGGTAATGTCATCTATAATATAATTTTCAAAACCACCTTTTGACTCTGAATTCTTTTGTCTCCAAATTTTGAGGTTAAGTTTCATATCAATATTTTGCTGGGGTATTATCAGTTATAGTTTTAAGAATAAAATCTCTAAGATCTTGATTTGATTTTTGCAAATCTTCTCGTCTTAAATACATCATATGACCACTTTCATATCCTTTAAATGTAAATCTATCTTTCAATTTACCTGAAGGGTCAACTTGTTGCATTGTATACTTGGCAGCAGAAAAAGTTGTTGCTCCATCATAATATCCAGACTGAATCAACACATTCAAGAACGGATTTTCAGCTAATGCTTCTCTGAAATTATTCCTAATATTAATGTTTTCTCTATCCCATGGACGAACTGATAGTTCTCCTCTAGCCCAAGTATTATACTTGACATCTGTATTGAAATTCAATACTTTCTTCATGTAAGAATTTATTGCTGGAGTAAAAGCGTGGTCCCATGCTGCAAGCTCGGGCGCATACTCTATTGCGTCACCAGAATCTCTAGAATCAATACCCTTGTATCTTGAATCTAATCTTCCAATTGTATAGCCCTCATCTCTTAGTAGATCTTTCCAAAAAAAGGATGGTGAAATCCTTAGATTATTATCAATTATATCTTCATAACTAATTCCAGTTAAGTCTTCAATTTTTTGTGCTACTTCTTTTTTTGCCTCGATATCAACATATCCTCCTTTTGCAATAGCAGGAAGTAATTCATTATAAGCAAAATCCTCTGAGATTTGTATAAGCTTTTCTAAATCCATTGATTGATACTCCACTTTTAATTTCTTGTGATACCATGCTGTTGCACTTAAGTAAGGAAAGTCACCAATTAATTGAATTACATCTCCGTCTGAATAGAAATATTCATAATCAGCAGGTGAGACTAAAACAACTCCATTTAGGTATAACCAATGATTTTGTTGTAATTCATGAGCAAGACCCATCACTCTAACACCTCCATAACTTTCTCCAATTAAATATTTTGGAGAACTCCACCTATTCTGTCTAGAAACAAAAGTGCTTATCCATTCTGCTAGATAATTTATATCTTGGTTAACCCCAAAGAACATTTCACTCTCTTTTTCTTCACAATCATTTTCCTCACATAATTTTCCAAGGATCCTGGAATAACCGACATTTACTGGATTTACAAACACAATATCTGCAACATCAAGAATTGAATACGGATTAGTCTTAAATCCATACGGCTGGATTGGATAACCTTCATTATCAACTATTAAATTATAGGGACCTGTATACCCCATGTGCATCCAAACTGATGCAGCTCCTGGACCACCGTTAAAAGAAAAAACTAGAGGCCTGTTTGAATCATCTTCTAAATCTTTCCTTTTATATAATGTATAATGAAGAGTTGCATAGATTGAATCACCTGTGGAATTCCATATTGGCTGAGTACCAACTTGAGCTTCATAGTTAATTTTTTTCCCTAGAATAGTTGATGTGTGGTTGGTTGTTACCTTAATATCAGGAGATATTTGTCTACTTGAGGTATAGCTTTGAGCAGAAATATTCATAATACTGAAAAAAAGGAATATGGTTAGAAGGTATCTCATATTTATTTATAAGATCTGGTTTTTACTTCTATTTCTTCATATTTAAGATCTTCCTTATGGAGCTTAGCATCTGATGGCTCTCCCATATATTCCCAGGCTGAAACAAATTTAAAATTATTGTCATCTCTTATTGCTTCTCCATCTTCAGTTTGATATTCTTCTCTAAAATGTCCTCCGCATGATTCATTTCTTTCTAATGCATCTTTTGCAAAAAGCTCACCAAGCTCAAGAAAATCTGCAACTCTGACTGCTTTTGCAAGCTCTTCATTATATTCAGTGATCTTTCCAGTTACATTCACGTTTTTATAAAAGTCGATTCTTAATTTTTTTATTTCGTTAATTGCATCAACTAAATCATTTTGATTTCTTGACATACCACATTTATTCCACATTATCTTTCCTAATTTTTTATGATAATGATCAACAGAATTTTTCCCTTTATTTGATATTAGCTTTGTAAGCAAATCTTGAACACCTTTTTCACTCTCCTCAAATTCTCTAGTTTCAGTACTAATTTTACCTGTACTTATATCATGAGACAAGTAGTCACCTATTGTATATGGTAGAACAAAATATCCATCAGCCAATCCCTGCATTAATGCAGAAGCTCCTAACCGATTTGCTCCATGGTCAGAAAAGTTTGCCTCACCTATTGCAAAACAACCTGGAATTGTAGTCATTAAGTTATAATCAACCCAGACACCACCCATTGTATAATGAACAGCTGGATAAATTTTCATTGGCATGACATATGGATCTTCATCAACTATTTTCTCATACATCTGGAACAAGTTCCCATATTTTTGTTTTATAATTTCTCTACCTAATTTTTTTACTATCTCAACATTATTCTCATCTTGACCATTAAGTAATGCTTTCTCCTTACCATATCTAATAATTGCATTAGAGAAATCTAAGTAAACAGCCTCTCCAGTTTTATTAACTCCAAAACCATTATCACATCTTTCTTTAGCAGCTCTTGAAGCAATATCCCTTGGGACAAGATTTCCAAATGCAGGGTATCGTCTTTCTAAATAATAATCTCTATCTTCTTCCTTTATATCAAGGGGCGATAACTTACCCTCTTGTACTAGTTTAGCATCTGTTAAATCTTTTGGAACCCATATTCTTCCATCATTTCTTAATGATTCAGACATTAAAGTTAATTTTGACTGATAATCTCCTGATACAGGAATACAGGTAGGGTGAATTTGAGTAAAACATGGATTAGCAAAGTAAGCTCCTTTTTTATGAATCTTCCACGAGGCAGTTACATTACTCCCCATTGCATTTGTAGATAAATAAAAAATATTTCCATATCCACCAGAAGCAATTACAACAGCATGTGCTGAAAATCTTTCAAGTTTACCAGTGACATGATTTCTTGCAATAATTCCTCTTGCTTTCCCACCAACTTTAACAAGATCCATCATCTCATGTCTACTGAACATCTCAATTTTACCTCTAGCAATTTGTCTGTTCATGGCTGAGTATGCACCTAAAAGTAATTGTTGACCAGTTTGACCTTTTGCATAAAATGTTCTTGAAACTTGAACTCCTCCAAATGAACGATTATCAAGAAGACCTCCATAATCTCTTGCAAAAGGGACTCCTTGAGCAACACATTGATCAATTATATTCCCAGATACTTCGGCTAGCCTGTAAACATTTGCCTCCCTTGACCTGTAATCTCCTCCTTTAATTGTATCATAAAAAAGTCTGTAGTCTGAATCTCCATCACCTTGATAATTTTTGGAAGCATTGATTCCTCCTTGAGCAGCAATTGAGTGAGCTCTTCTTGGAGAATCCTGAAAACAAAAAGCTTTAACATTATAACCAAGCTCAGCTAAAGTTGCTGAAGCAGATGCACCAGCTAGGCCTGTACCAACAACTATTATATCAATATTTCTCTTATTTGATGGGCTAACAAGGTTTATACTTCCTTTATGGGATTCCCATTTTGAGGAAAG
>CAJPUS010000072.1 GCA_905380995.1 uncultured Flavobacteriaceae bacterium | reverse complement strand
TCCACTTAGTTATTACGAAGAAAAATATGGTTTCCACATGTATGGAATTGATAAGATGTTCTTGATGATGGAAAAACAAAAAAATCGTGGCCAAGATGGAGCTGGTTTTGCAAGTTTAAAGCTAGATTTAAAGCCTGGGGATAAATATTTTTATAGAGTTAGATCTTTTGATCAACAAGCTATCCATTCGGTATTTAAAAAAATAAATAAAAAAATAAATCAATTTCTAAAATTAGAAAAAGTTAGTACTAGTTCTAATGATTTTTTTAATAAAGCTCCTTTCATTGGTCAAGTAATGCTGGGTCATGTTAGATATGGGACATATGGAAAAAATTCTATTGATTATGTTCATCCTGTAATGAGACAAAATAACTGGATGAATAGAAATTTGATTTTAGCAGGAAATTTTAATATGACAAACAATGATGAACTGTTTGAAAGCTTAGTTAAATTAGGCCAACACCCTAGAGAACAATCTGATACAATAACAATAATGGAAAGGATTGGTCATTTTCTTGACACAGAAGTAATATCAAATTACGAGAAATTGAAAAGAAAAGGAGTTGATAAATCTGATATGCCACCATTTATTGAGAAGGATCTTGATATTCAGAAAGTGTTAAAGAAAGCCTCAAAAAAGTGGGATGGTGGATATGTTATAGCTGGGATGATTGGTCATGGAGATTCTTTCGTGATGAGGGACCCACATGGTATTAGACCTGCATACTATTTTGAAGATGATGATGTCATTGCAGTTGCTTCTGAAAGACCTGCTATTCAGACAGTGTTTGACACATCTTATAAACAAATTAACGAGATTCCAAGAGGAAAGGCTTTAATAATTAAAAAAGATGGAAAAACATCAATTAAAGAAATATTGAAACCTAAGATAAATAAATCTTGTTCGTTTGAACGAATATATTTTTCAAGAGGATCTGATGCAGATATTTACAAGGAAAGAAAAATGTTAGGAAGCCTTTTAGTATCTCAGGTCGAAAAATCTATTAAAAAAGATTATAAAAATACTGTATTTTCATTTATTCCCAATACAGCTGAAACCTCTTTTTATGGTCTAATAGAGAAAGCTAAAAAACATAACCCAAGAATTGAAAAAATAGCAATAAAAGATGCTAAATTAAGAACATTTATCGCTGCAGATAAGGGAAGAGATGATCTTGTTGCTCATGTTTATGATATTACATACGGAGTTGTAAAAGCTTCAGATAACCTTGTAATAATTGATGACAGTATTGTCAGGGGAACTACATTAAGGGAGAGTATTTTAAAAATGTTGTTTAGGCTTAATCCAAAAAAAATTGTCGTTGTTTCAAGTGCGCCTCAGATTAGATATCCTGATTGTTATGGAATTGATATGGCTAAAATTGAAGATTTTATTGCTTTTAAAGCAGCAATAGAACTTCATAAAGATGCTATGACATATGACAAAATTTTAAGCTCAACATATAATAAGTGTATCGAATCAAATAAAACAGGTATAAATATAAAAAATCATGTTAAAGATTTCTATAAAGATTTTACAGCAGAACAAATATCTGTAAAGATGTCGGAAATGCTTGTAGATATTAATACTAATGTTAAGTTAGATATAATCTTTCAAAAGGTTGATAATCTTCACAAGGCTTGTAAAAGACATAGAGGTGATTGGTATTTTACAGGCAATTATCCAACAAGAGGCGGTAATAAGGTGGTCAATCAAGCGTTTATAAATTTCGTCGAGGGCAAATCAAAAAGAGCATATTGAGCTATATAATTAAAAATAATTCTCAAATAAGTTTTATTTATAAAAAAAAATATTTAAATTGGTTCTACCTGAACATAAGTAGGTTAAGTTCATGGTAAGATTTGGGGCAAAAAAGGGGATTCTTCCCCTTTTTTTATTTGTTAATTAATTTTCGATTAACCTCCTCCCAATTAATTATATTAAAAAATGCATTAATATAATCTGGTCTCCTATTTTGGTAATTTAAATAATAAGCATGCTCCCATACGTCAAGACATAAGATTGGATTTCCACCTATTCCGTTTGGCATAAGAGGATTATCTTGATTAGCAGTTGAACATACTTCAAGCTTACCATCTTTGTGAGCACATAACCAAGCCCAGCCTGAGCCAAATCTTGTAGCAGCAGCTTTGCTGAACTCATTTTTAAAATTTTCAAAAGATCCAAAATTTGAATTTATAGATTCACCTATTTCTCCATTAGGTTCTCCACCTCCATTAGGTCCTATTATTTCCCAGAAAAGATTATGATTGTAAAAACCACCACCGTTGTTTCTCAATCCTTTATTTTCAAGATCTAAATATTTACATATTTCTTCAATACTCTTTCCATGATTATCAGTTCCTGATATAATGTTATTTAAGTTATTTGTGTAACCATTATGGTGTTTTCCATAATGAATTTCCATAGTTTTTGCATCTATGTTTGGTTCTAACGCGTCAAAAGCATAATTTAATTTAGGTAATTCGAAATCCATAACTTTTTTTTACAAAATTAGGATTATTTTATTAAGTTTCAACACTAAATATGAACTACTCATTTAAGATTATAAACTCCTCTGCAGGATCTGGTAAAACTTTCAAACTAGCAATTGAGTTTATATCAAAGTTATTGATTACAAAAGATGAAAATCACTATAAATCAATGCTTGCTCTCACATTTACTAATAAGGCCTCTGCAGAGATGAAAGATAGAATTCTCTCATATTTATGGGATTTAAAGGAACAAAGAAATGATTTAATTAAAGAAATAGTAATAAAAAAAACGAGTTTAGAAGAGTCATATATTATTAAAAGATCAGCTAAAATTTTAGAAAAAATACTTTATGACTATTCTAATTTTAATGTATTAACAATCGATAGCTTTACTAATAACATTATCAGTAGTATCGATGTGTCTAATAATATTGAAGATTTAATAGTCGAGTTAGATTCTGATATTTATATTGATTTGGCAATAGATGAATTAATTTCAGAAATAGATGATAATGAAGAATTAAAAAACTTACTTATTGAATTTGCTAAGTTTAAAATTACTATCAATAAAAGTTGGGATATTACATATGACTTAAAAGATTTTAGTGTTTTTATTGATAAGGAATCAAATAAAAATCAGATTGAGTATTTCAAAAAAATGGATAATAATTTATTATCTAAACTAAGGAAACAGATATTTGATTTTAAGATTAAAAAGAAACATAAAATTATCTCTTTATTAAATAGTTTACTGAATATGATATATGAAAATGGTCTTAACGATAATGATTTTAGAGGAGGATATTTTCCAAAATATCTAAAGTCACAATTAATTGCAGATAAATTTATAATAAATGAATCTATTGAAAAATCTCTCCTAGGTAAGTCAAATCTTTATAATAAAAATCTTGAAAAAATTAAAATTGATAAAATTGAGTCAATCAGAAAAAATTTTATTAATAATTATTCAGAAATAAAGCAATTAGTTTTTGAACTCTATACAATCAATTCAACTTTAAACTATCTTCCTTCCTTTTCTGTTATTTCAAAACTTGAAGAAAAAATTCAAAAAATTCAGGATGTAAATGGCATAAGGTTAATTAGTAAGTTTAATAAGCAACTTAATTTATTGATTAAACAAAATGATACCCCCTATATATATGAAAAATTAGGCTCAAGATTTACAGATTTTTTTATCGATGAGTTCCAAGACACCTCTGAGCTTCAATGGAATAATTTAATCCCATTAATTTCAAATTCTATTCATAGTGAGTCACATGATGGTTCAAAAGGTTCGCTCTTAATTGTTGGTGATCCAAAGCAATCAATATACAGATGGCGAGGAGGTAAGTTTAATCAGTTTATAAATCTAATTTATGGTCAGACAAATCCCTTTCATTTCATACCAGAAATTGAAAAAACAGATTCTAATTTCAGGAGCTCAAGAGAAATTATAAAATTTAATTCAGATTTTTTCACTTATTTATCGAATCATTTAGAATTAGATATATACGACTCAGATGATCTAAATTTTAAACAAGAATCAAATAAAAAAGAAGTAGGACATGTATCTATCCTTTCTTGTGAAAGTGATATATTCTATTTAAAAATTGAAAACGAAATTTTAGACATTTTAGATAGAGGTTATGAACCAAATGAAATAGCTATTCTTGTTAGATTTAATAAGCATGCAAGGGATTTAATAGAAAACATTAATAATTCAAAATTCAATCTAATATCAGATGAGGTTTTACAGATATCAAGTTCCAATAAAATTCAATTTCTCATATCAATACTCAAATTAACTAGAGCCAAAAGTGATTATTTAGAGAGAAAGCGAGTGATAGGCTATTTATTTGATCAAAATTATTTTGGCAATAAATATGAAAATTTAAATAAGTGTTTTCATATTTATCTTTCAAGAACTGATATTACTGATTTTTTTAGAAAGATTTCAAATCAGAGGTTTGACTTTAATTATCTTTCTTCACTCAATATTTTAAATGCAGTCAAATACTGTATTGACAGTTTTAATATTAATATCAATGATTCATATTTATATGCTTTTATAGATAATATCTTTGAATTTATTGAATCAAATGATGATTCAATAATTTCATATATAGAATATTGGGAAAAAAAATCAGACAGTATACATTTAAATATAACAGCTCATACAGATTCAGTAGTCATATCAACAATTCATAAAGCTAAGGGTCTTGAGTTCCCTTTTGTAATTGTACCAATCTATAATGACAAAATTAATGACAATAGAAATGCAGATCCAATATGGTTATATGAACCATTTTTAACTTTTGATACTCTAAAGTGGACATTAGTTCCAAAATCAAAAAACTTAATTCATATGGGAGAAAATGCTAAAGAAATTTATGAAAGTAGTGAGCTTAACATCAAATTAGATACAATTAATCTATTGTATGTAGCATTTTCAAGAGCAGAAAGTGAGCTATGTATTATTTCCAAAAAAGATAAATTAAATAGCAACTCACTTGCATCAATCTTACACAATTTTTTAAAATATAAATCAGTAAAGGAGGAATATAAAATTGGACAAAAAACAATTAGAAAAAATAAACAAAACAAAATTGAATCTATTTGTACAGAAAATAAAAAGATTAATTTTATATCGGCACTAAAGAATTTAAGTCAAGCAGAATATATATCAAAACTAATTTCAAAAGTATTTACTAAAAATAAGTCCTCAAAGATTTACATATTTTTTCCAAATCCGGATTTAATTCATTTAATTAAGATTTTTGATAATGAATTAAATATAGAATTATGTACTTCAACTCATCTTTTCCATACAAAAATTTTAGACTATGATTATGTTTTATTCCCAAATATGAATGAAGGACAATTTCCTTTCACAAAATTAAATGACTCTTCTATTTCGGATTCTGAAAAAAAGAAATTTGAAAGTTTATCACAAAAAGAACAAGAAAAAAAGATCTCAGATATATTCTATAACATTATTGATAAAGCTAAGCAAGTACACTTAATTTATGATTCAGGCATAAATTCTTTTGGAATTGGAGAAGAAAGTAGATTTATCAAGCAGATTAAAATGTCAAGTCCTAGATCGACATTCATTGATAGAAAAGTGATTCATAAAAATCTTATTATGTCTGAAGATAAAGAAGTAAAAATTATTAAGGATGACTTAATTACCAAAAAAATTGGAAGTATATTTTCAGATGGTGTATCCGCTTCCTCATTATCACTTTTTATTAAGAATCCATATTTATTCTATGAGCAAAAAATACTTGGAATAGATAATAAAGATGAATCAAAATACTTAAACTATATGGATCAAGGCACCCTCATTCATAGAGTAATTGAAAAACTTTACAAACCTTTCATTGGTAAAAATATTGATGTAAGAGATATTAATTTTATGAAAAATCAATTACAAAATGAATCACGCAATACTTTTATTGAGCTCTACTCAAAGGAGCCTACAGGTAAAAATTTAATATTTATTGAGGTTGTAAAAGAGTATATTGAAAACACAATTAATTTTGAGTTAGACCAAATAAAAAATAAAAATGCTAGTATCAAAATAATTTCTTTAGAAAAAAAACTGGAGTGTAACTTATCGATAAAAAATCAAAATGTAAAGCTTAAAGGTATAATTGATAGAATTGATATGTTCAATGATGAAGTAAGAATTATTGACTACAAATCTGGTTATGTTAATGCAGGACTCTTAGATATTAAAAATATTGGAAAAGTCAAAATAGACTATAAATATTCATATCTATTTCAGTTACTTTTTTACAAATATTTGTATGGGATAAACTATGCAAATATTCAGTTAAAAGAAATTGGTATATGTTCACTAAAGAAAAGAAACTTACCATTTCAATTCATAAAAAATCAAGCTATTTTATCAGTAGAAGAAATTCAAATGATCATTTCAGACATTATAATCGATATAATGCAAACAGATGAATTTATTGATTCGGGAAATCCTTTATAATCTCATTTGATACAATTTTACCTGATATTAAAGAAGGTGGAACCCCGGGCCCAGGTACTGTAAGCTGACCTGTGAAATATAATCCTTTTATTCTCTTACTTTTCATTTTAGGCTTGAAAATAGAAGTCTGAAATAATGTGTTTGCAAGACCATAGGCATTACCTTTATATGAGTTATAATCACTTATAAAGTCTTTAACACAAAATGATTTTTGATAAATAATATTATCAACGATTTTCTCACCTGAAATATCTTCTATTCTTTTAAGCACAAGGTTTAAATATTTCCTTCTTATTTCTTCACTGTCTTCTAAATCTGGAGCAATTGGAATTAGAATAAAACAGTTTTCACATCCATCTGGCGCCATACTTTTATCTGATAATGATGGAAAATTTAAATAGAAAAGAGGAGATTCAGGCCATTTGGGGTCATCGTATATCTCAGAGGCATGTCTATTAAAATCAACATCAAAAAAAAGATTATGATGAGTTAAATTATTTATTTTTCTATCTAAACCGATATAAAAGAGTAGTGAAGAAGGTGCAAAAACCTTTTTATCCCAAAATGAATCATTATAATTTTTTAGATTATTAGGAATAAGTGTTTCAGTATGATGATAATCTGCCCCACTGATAACAATATCACTATGAAACTCAATACCATTTGAAATAACACCTTTAATTCTCTCATCATTAACTAATATCTCGTCAACATTATGATTAGATTTAAATGTTACTCCTTTTTCTTTAGCAAGGCTTATCATCGACTCAACAACTTTGTGTATACCTCCCCTTTCTGGAAACCATGTGCCTAATCCGAGATCAGCATGATTCATTATATTATAAAAAGCAGGAGTATTTTCCGGTTTAGCACCAAGAAATAATACGGGGAATTCCATTATTTGACGGAGCTTATTATTTTTGAAATATCTACTAACTTCTGATTTAATATTAGTTGTAAAGTATCTTAACCTTTTAATAGTTCCAGGAGTAACTAATTCAAAAATTGATTTACCAGGTTTATAAACTACCTTTTCCATAGCAACTGAATAATTACTCTTAGCTTCAGTCATAAATTTTATAAGTTTTTTTGATGCACCTTTCTCAACATTCTCGAAAGTTTTACTAATTTTTTCAAGATTATCTTCAATCTCAATAAAATCATTTTTTCCAAAATAGACTCTGTAAGCTGGATCCAATTTTTTTAAATTATAATAATCACTAACAGACTTGTCAAAGTCATTAAAATATTTTTCAAAAACATCTGGCATCCAATACCAAGATGGTCCCATGTCAAAAGTGAATCCTTTAGCCTTAAAATTTCTAGCACGTCCACCAAAGGAGCTATTTTTTTCAAGTATTGTTACATCACATCCAAAGTCAGCAAGATATGTTGCCGCTGAAATTGATGAAAAACCTGATCCAATAATTATAATCTTTTTAGTCATTTTTGGAAGTGATGTAGTCATAAAAAATAGAACCTAAAACTACAATCATAGAAAGAATAACTATAAATACAACAAACGATTTACTCATATTTAAAATATTGAACATTAAAAGTATAAAATATCGTAGATTTAGTTCAATTATGAGAGCCTTTTTAGATAAGAAATTTTTATTTATAATAATATTATTTGCATCGTGTAATCAAACTCTTGAAAATAATGCTGAAAAAGAAATAAAAATTGATAAATCAATAGAAGCAACATTTGAAGTTCCAATTAAGCTTGAAGAAGAGTTTATTTCCAAATATAATCTAGATGATTGGTCTGAACTTAAGCTTATAGAATCATACATTTTTGTTCTTGCTAATTCTATCGCTGGATATCTTGAAAATGATTCTGAGTATTTATCAGATACATTAAATTCACTTAGTACTTATTCATCAAGAGTTTCTAATTCAGAATTTCAACTATACAATGAAAGACCTGAAATAAAAGGAAGGTTTAAGTTACTTAATATCCAAATTCAAAAAACAAATATAAATATTGATGATTGGAGTAAAGATAAAGGGCTGGAGGAGTTAAATAAAATATTTATTTTTTATAATTATTCAATTAACATACTAAAATCAATTTTAGAGGATAGTATAATCAATTAATTTATTTAGAAAGCTTGCTTTTTTGAAATTCAATTTCAGAGTCTTCGATTCTTCTAAATAACATCTTTTTGTTATTTATTTTAAAATTAAAATCTATTTCATCTTTAAGATTATCTAAATCATCCCAATTAAATTTCTTAATTCCAATCATATCCATAAGTTTACTGGAAGTAAATGGAATAAAGGGTTCGGATAAGATAGCTAAATACGAAACAATTACAAAAGAAACATTAAGAATCGCTTCTACTCTCTTCGGATTGTCATTTTTAATTTTCCAAGGTTCATTATCTGCAAGATATTTATTGCCTAGTCTTGCAATATTCATAAGATTCTTTAATGCTTCTCTAAATTTAAAATTATTTAAAGAAATCATTATTTGATTCTTTAGAACTATAACATTTTCCAAAACTTGCACATCTGTTTTGTTAGTTGAGTTAGATCTTGGTATATCTCCATCATAATATTTATCAATTAATGACAGGACTCTATTAGTGAAGTTTCCATATATCGAAACTAATTCACTATTATTTCTTGTTTGAAATTCTTTCCATGTAAAGTCATTATCCTTAGTCTCAGGGCAAGTAGCAGTTAAAACATATCTTAAGACATCTTGCATATTTGGAAACTCTAATAAATATTCATGTAACCAAACTGCCCAGTTTTTAGATGTGGATATCTTTTCCCCCTCTAGGTTAAGGAATTCATTTGCTGGAACATTTTTTGGTAGAATAAAATCTCCAAACATTTTTAACATAATTGGAAATATTAAACAGTGGAACACAATATTATCCTTACCAATAAAATGAATTAAATTGGTACTAGGACTTTTCCAGTAATGTTCCCAATCTTTATTATTTTTCTCTGCCCATTCTTTAGTAGAAGATATATAACCAATAGGTGCTTCAAACCAAACATAGAGAACTTTTCCATCATCACCATCAACTTGAATCGGAATACCCCAGTCTAAATCTCTAGTAACAGCTCTTGGCTTTAGCCCAATATCTAACCAAGATTTTACTTGTCCTACTACATTAGCTTTCCATATGTCTTTGTTCTTAACTGTAATCCAATCTTTTATGAAATCTTCAAACTCATTAAGTTTTATATAATAGTGTTTTGTTTTTTTTAGAATAGGAGTAGAATTTGATATAGTAGATTTAGGATTCTTCAATTCTTCTGGACTTAATGCAGAGCCACATTTTTCACATTGGTCACCATAAGCTCCCTCAAAATTACATACAGGACAATGACCTGTTATATATCTATCAGCTAAAAATTGATTTTCATTTATATCAAAAAATTGTTCAGACTCTATTAATGAAAATAAATCTTTTTCCTTTAACAAATTAAATAAATCTATAGATGTTTCATGATGAAGTTTTTTTGAAGTTCTAGAATAATTATCAAATGAAATACCAAATTCGTGGAATGAAGATTTGATAATTTTGTCATATTTATCGATCAACTCTTTTGGGCTTATCGATGCTTTTTTTGATGCTAGAGAGATGGCAACACCATGCTCATCACTTCCACATATAAATGCAACA